>JAIRQA010000038.1 GCA_031256715.1 Coriobacteriales bacterium
GGGGGGCCGGTGGGGCCCGCGCCCCCACCGATGTCAGCGCTCGCAGTAACGGGTTCGCGTTTAGGATAAGTGCCGTTGGGGCCGCGGCCCACAGCGTCCCGCCGGACGGCATAAACACCATCTGCGCTAAATGCAAATTTTGCTAACAACGAACCTAACAATCTTACACCTATGGTATACTTATTATTTACTCAGGGTGGCTAAAGCAGGGCGGCACAAGCACAGGCGGTACAGTAAATACAGTAGGGTCAACAAATTCAGAAAGCTCAAAAAACTAGTAGAGGTAAAACATGAGGATTTTTAAACAGTTACTTGCATGCGCAATGGCAATCGTGATGTTGATGTGTCTTGCCAGCTGTGCGACAACCAAAGACGTAGACACAGACATCTCCGTTTACCAAAATGAAAACAACGATTCTACAGCAGAGTCGGCTTTAAGTAAAACACAAAGCACTACGCCTGAAACAGATAATGCGCAAACGGGACTAAAGGTTCGTTTCCTAGATGTTGGTCAGGCAGATGCAGCACTGCTAGAGAGCGATGGGCATTATGTCTTAATTGATGGTGGTAATGCTGCCGATTCTCAATTAATTTATACTGTACTAAAAAAAGAGGGCGTCACATCACTTGATGCTATTATTGCCACACATCCCGATGAGGATCATATTGGCGGGCTTTCTGGCGCTCTTAATGCAGCTAGCGCAAAAAAAGCTTATTGTTCTACGCTGAACAGCGACACCAAGGCGTTTAGAAACTTTACTCAAGCAGTCCAAAGTAGCAATATATCTATTATCGTCCCCCAGACAACAACGACAACAAGAGAGTCTTTAGAATTTGGCAGCGCCCACCTTGAGTTTTTGGGCCCTTTAAAAGACTATGGTGACGAAAACGAGAACTCTTTAGTTGTAAAAGTAAGCTATAAACAAGTCTCGTTTTTATTTGCCGGGGATGTTGGCAAAAACTCTGAGACAGACCTTGCGCAGTTACCTGATATCGAAGCCACGGTTTTAAAGGTGCCACATCATGGATCAAAGTATTCTTCTAGTTATCAATTCTTGCGTGCCGTAAACCCAGAGTACTCAGTAATTTCTGTGGGCAGCGATAACACTTATGGTCATCCCACTTCAGAGACTTTGGGACGACTAAAAGATCAAGGCAGCAAGCTTTTTCGCACAGATTTGCAAGGCGACATTACCATGACCACAGATGGCGAAAAGATAACGGTAGCCACTGAAAAAGGGCAAGCGGCAGATGTTTACAAGCCTAACGACCAAAACGATGAGACAGACCCCTTGGCAGCTGCATCGGAATCTTCACCATCAGAAACCACAAGTGGCACTGCAAATAGCACCGCTAACGAAATCGCCGCCAGCCAAACATCTTCAGATGCAGATTCCTTGAATGCTAGCGCCGATGAAGCCTCAACCGCAGAACCGTCTGCCGCCCAACCTTCTTCTCCCCCTGTAAGTGATTATGACAGCAGCATAGTATACATAACCAATTCGGGAAAGAAATACCACTTAGACGGCTGCAGGTATTTAAGCAAATCTAAAATTCCTATCACCCGCGCAGACGCGAAAGCTAAAGGATACACACCATGTAGCACTTGCAATCCAGGCTAGCACAATAGCGTTGTCTATCACTTGTCTAAGATAGGTGCACTGATTGTTTTTTAATGCAATCTATGCTAGTATGCTAGCACCATCTGGCGCGCACAAATGCGTTTCTTCACCAAACAATTAAGAAACCCTTAGACTTTCTTTTTTGTTATACTGATGCAAGAGCATTAATAAACTTCAAGTAAATTCTTACTTAGCAATAAGCAAGCAGGCAAAAATGTTAGCTGCTAACAAAGAAGTGCGCCCACACTTGCCAATAGGTGACGAGCTTGAAAGCTAGCAATAGGTGTTGTTTACAAAAGAAACAAAGCTTATGATCAGACACATGGAAGAACTATGCAAATATTAGACCTCACCCACATAAAGTGGAATAAAAATATCACAAGTTATTCAAGTGGTGGCGCATATCTAAAGGCATCTATAGACGGCAGATTTTTGTTTGATGACAAAGGTAACTGCACCGCTTTTAGCGCAAAGCATAATTGGGATGACAACCCAAATGTTAACACGAACAGAAAATATTTCTTAAAGCTTTCAAACTATGATGATGAGTACGGCTTTATAGGCTCAGAAAGCGTCTATGAATTCATCGCTTCTAAGTTTGGACAACTTCTTGGTCTTGACGTACTTGATTGCTTTTTGATAAAAGCAAGAATTGAGTACAACAACTGTGAGCACATAGTTTATGTGCATGCTGCACAGGATTTTGCCGCTTCAGACGTTACAAAAACCATATTTGAGCGACTGTATGTGCTTGAAAAAACCCCTGGAGAAACCAGGCTAGCATTTTTGCAACGTATCGGATTTGAGGATTGTGCCAATGAGATGCTTCTTTTTGACTACCTCATTTACAATCGTGACCGCCATTGCAATAACTTAGAATTTTTAAAAAATGGCGTTATTCAGTTAGCTCCACTATTTGATAATGGCATATCGTTTTTTGCTCCTTATGCTGGAAAACGCCGCGAGATTGAGGCCTTTGATGTTTTAAGCAATAAAATCACAAACAATGATTTTGGCAGCCGATACTTAGAAAATAACTTGCAGCTTATAACCAACACTGCAATCAGAATTCCCAAATTTAATGAAGCAGATTTACGCAACGAGTTGTTCTCTAAACTAGACGAGGATGCGCTGCCAGCTTGGCATCGCAATAAAGTTCTTGAGCTACTATTAAAAAGGATGCAGCATGCAAACAAGATTCTTAATAACCGATAAAGATAATATAAGTTATGGCACGCTAGATTATAATTGCACAACCAAAGAGTGGCACATAGAAATTAACCCCAGTCGCACTTGGGATGACACACCGCTTTCATTGGCAATTTATATTCGCAATAACATTTTTAGCCTTAATGACGAACAGTCGCTAAATTGGGTTCGCGACCGCTTAATGCCACCAAATCGCCATGGAATTCATCAAGCATTACATGACCTTGGCTTAAAAGATTATGACGAATACGCTTTACTGCAAGTTACAAATGGTGTCTCGGCACATGACGATCTTTTTATTGTCGAGAAAAACTAAGGCGGCACCAACATTCATTGTGCCTTTTTTATCGTTCGCTTTGCCTTGATTTAGTAGTGGTGGATATCATCCGCCCGTAAACTGATGCGGACACAAACACAGCCGCCCGCAAACTGATGCGGACACAAACACAGCCGCCCGTAAGCTGATACGAACACAAACATAATCCGCCCGCAAACGCTCTTCTCAACAAGACATGAAAAAGTTCTGACCTGCAATCCCAAATCTTTTAGCAAAAAAAAGTCTATGCCAGATTAGTAACGAACATAATGTCATGGCAACAGCAGCGTCATCGGCATATTACAGTTCAGCAGTTTTATACTGTTTGCAATGTTATGATAAGATAGCGGGTGGGCTTCTCAACATAAAAAGCTTTTTTAATGCGGATATTGTTATGGTATCTTCATCTATGAAGCAAGTTATATTGCAAGCAACGATTTAAGCGCTCGCTAAGCGGCAATATTGCATTAGTTTGCTAAAGGCAATAATGCAAGCTACGATATAAGCACACCTGCGACGAAATAGTTAAACAAAGAAAAGAATAGGTAAGAAAACATGCAACTAACTGATACAGGAAAAAACCAACGCTTTGGCACTGTTGGGCTGATAATTTTAATCTCTTTACTAGAGATGCTTGGTGTTTTTGTTATAGATATGTATTCTCCGGCACTACCAGAAATGGCTGAGACTTTTAATACATCTGATTCTATCGTAAACCTAACCATGCTGCTCTTTTTTATTTTTCAGGTTGTAGGCATGCTGGTTTTTGGGCCGCTTTCTGACAGAACAGGTAGACGACCACTACTTCTTTTGGTCATGCTGCTTTTTATAGTCAGTTCGCTGGCAGGTGTGTTTGCGCCTGATATCCAAACCCTTATTGGCGTACGCATTGTTCAGGCAATCGCCGCTGGTGCGCTTGTAAGTATCTGCATGGCTTTGGTTAAGGATAGCTTTGTTGGGCGTTCGCGTGAATCTGTTCTTATGGTGCTTCAGGCACTTTTTATTCTTGGACCAATAGTCGCACCTATTATTGGCGCTCAACTTCTTGTCTGGTTTAGCTGGCGATCTACTTTTGTGGTCTTTGCAATTTTTGGGATATTAACATTGCCCGTCATTTTGGCGTTTCGCGAAAGTATTGCCAAAGAAGATCGCATGAGTGGCTCTTTATTGCATAGCTTCGTGGGGCTCGCAGATGTTGTGCGCAATGGCCGATTTATGGTGTTTATGCTGGCTACATCGTTATGTATCGCACTACCTTTTAATAGCTATCTTACATTAGCACCCTATATCTACGAGGGATTTTTTGGTTTTAGCCCTTTAGAGTATAGCTACTTCTTCGCTGCCACTGCAGGTTTATCTGCTTTGGGATTGGTAATTTATAGAGCGATTGCGAATAAAGTTGCCTTGCGTCACCTAACAAGCGCACTTATAGTTTGTGTTGGCATTGCTGGTCTTGTTACAGCTGTGTTGGCTAAAAATTCTGCGTTCATCTTCTGTGCCGCGATGCTGTTACTGCAGATAGTTGGCATGATGATGCGTCCATACTCTACTAACATTCTTTTTGATCTGCAAAAGGAAGACACTGGCTCGGCATCGGCTATGATGAATTGCTCCTTTGCGATTTTGGGTTCAGCAGGAATAGCGCTAACATCATTATTTAACGATAACTATCTTTTGGCCATAGGAACTTTAATGTGTGCCGGCTTTATTCTGTCTTTGGCGCTTTGGTTAGGGCTGCTTTGCTCAAAAACAAAGATGCCTGGAATCAAGGAGTAACTTAACAGAACAGTTTTAAGCAATGCCTTTAAGCAATTACTTTGCAGACTGCATTTCGTAGATTAAGCGAAGGCCTTCCAAGGTAAGATTATCGTTGGTGCATGTAATTGTCCTAGATAATGGCGTTACAAGTGACGAAAGCCCTCCTGTGGCAACAACTGGGCAGTTGCCGGCATCCACTGCAAGCTCTGCTAGTATGCGTGTAATCAGACCATCAATGCGATCGATCTCGCCATATGTTAGCCCTGATTGCACTGCCTCGCGAGTGCTAGCGCCAATAACTTTAGACGGAATGCCTATATCAATCTTTGACAGTCGAGCGGCAGCGGCAAAAAGTGCCTCGGCTGAGGTCTGTAATCCTGGAGCAATAATACCACCAACAAAGACACCATTGGCGCTAATGACCTCGATGTTGGTGGCTGTACCAAAATCTACAATAATGACAGGCGCACCAAAAAGGTGAACAGCAGCTACGGCATCGGCAAGGCGATCGGCGCCAATCTCGGTTGAATTTTCTATAGCAATTTGTAAACCTATTGGCGTTTGCGCACAAAGAATTAGAGGCTCTTTATTTATGAGTGTTCGCGCTAGCTTGCGATATTGCCCTATTAGCGGTGGCACAACTGAGGCGATGCTCATTGCCGTAACATCTCGCAAGCTTATCTTATCCATCTTAAAAAGCGCACACAGCAAAGCGTGAAGTTCGTCGGCAGTACAGCGGGCATCTGTAGCTACACGCCAGTGCCCAACAAGTGTGGCCTCGTTAGCAAATCTATCGTATAAACCGAATACGGTATTAGTGTTGCCAATATCTGCTACAAGTAAAATTGCCGGTCTCCTTATTGTTGCAAAAGTTAGTAGATCTGTTCGTTTTGTTTTAAAGTAGCCATACTGAAGCTTATCGGTGACTCGCTGTTTATTTATTCGGGAGAAATAGATGGGATGGCAACTATAAAGCAGGCGCCACCATCGGGCAGATTAAGTGCCTCTACGGTTCCATCGTGAGCTTCGACAATTGCTTTAACTATTGTAAGTCCAAGTCCGGTTCCCCCTGTAGAACGTGCACGAGAAGCATCGCCGCGACAGAAGCGGTCAAAAAGACGAGCAGGATTTATGTCACCAAAGCCAGGGCCATCGTCGGCTATGGTGATAACGCTATGTCCACGAATTCCAGAGAGCAACACGGTTATATGTCCGCCCTCGCCCACAAAACGGCTGGCGTTATCTATGATGTTTTGTACCACTTGCTGCAAGCGATCCGGGTCTCCAAGCACATCCGGCGCCTCGCCATCAATCTTTAAATCTACTTCGCGTGCACTAATTAGCGTTTCTAACATCTGGGCGGCACGGTCGCTAACTTCACGCAGATCTACGCGCTCTAGCACAATCTCGCCATCGCCCTCGATGCGCTGCAGCGTAAGCAAGTCATTGGCAAGACGAGTAAGGCGTTCGCTCTCGCGCACTATGGTTTCACAAAAGCGACGACGGTCGATATAAGGAATGTCTTCGTCCATCATTGTTTCTGCGGCGCCGCGAATTGCAGTAAGTGGCGTGCGCAGTTCATGAGAGACATCACTTATAAAGCGCCCCTGTTGGCGACCCTCTGCTGCAGTTTCGGCGATTGCAGCACGCACGCGGTCGGCTACAGTATCCATTGTTTGCGCTAGCTCCTGAACGCCTAATGGCGATGCAGCAACACGTTCGTCCATGAATCTTACAGAGTACTGACCATCTGCCAATTGTTTGGCCTTAAGCAAGATTCTGCCCAAAGGCCCTAGATAGATGCCAGTGGCGGCAAAGCAAATGAAAAACGCAAGAATACCGGCTCCTAAGACCAAAAGGAAGAGCCAGGGTTGCCAACTTGAACTAACAAATATCACAACACAGAGCGCCAAGGCAATGCCAATGGCAAATACTGTGCAAATGAGCGAAATAATTATGCGCAGAGTGCGGTACTGCATCAGGTAAAGTCACTATTAAGCGTCGCTATGGTTGTAATGTTTATTTTTATGCCATGCTAGCATGCTATTATATTTGCTTAAAGCGATAGCCATATCCGCGAACTGTCTCTACCAAAGATGAGTCTACGCCGGCAGCTCCCAACTTGTCGCGCAACCGCTTTACATGCGTGTCTACGGTTTTTGTTTCTACAAGATACTCCCAGCCCCAGGCGTCGTGAAGCAGCTGATCGCGACTAAGCACCTTTCCAGCATGACGCATAAGCGCGGCAAGTAGCTCAAACTCGCGTGGCGTAAGATCTATAGGTGTATCATTTGTCGAGGCCACATGAGTTCCCTCATCTAACTTAATGCCGCTGGCCTCTATGACTTCATCAAAGTCTGCTGCCATAGCAGCTTCCTGCTGCACGCTTCTACGCAATAGTGCCTTGCTTCTGGCAATAAGCTCACGCACGCCAAATGGTTTTGCTAGATAGTCGTCGCCGCCAATCTCTAGCCCTACAACCTTGTCTAGTTCTGTGTCGCGTGCAGAAAGAAATAACACCGGAACAGTGGTATTTGCACGAATGCGCCGCACAACCTCATAGCCATCCATATGAGGCAACATGACGTCTAAAATTATCAAATCAAAGTTGCTGCTGCCAATCATTTCTACTGCCTGTGCACCATCCGATGCCACTTGTACTTCGTAGCCTTCTTTTTTAAGGTTGTAACTCACAAACTCAGTGATGGATGGCTCGTCATCTACAACCAGAATACGCGATGGAGTGTTATTCATCTTGGTTCTCCCTGTCTGCCTTATTGCCGCCGTATAGTCATCTTCTTGTTTTGCGTCTAAACTAAGACCGTCATTTGTCTTGTTTCTTGTAAGCATGATGATACCACTGTGAGCGTATAATTGCTTGCTTGCCACTCTGTAGCTAGCTTGCTTTGCCAAAATGTTATTCAGCCGTTAGGTGTTAGTAATTACCTCAGCACTCACTATGCAAAGTTTCGGCTCGGCAAAGTTTCGTAACTAAGCCCACAACACTCTTAGTGCCTTTTTCGCCTCAGGGACGATTCAGGTTAAACTGCTCAGGACTCAGCACTCACTATGCAAAGTTTCGTAACTAAGCCTGCAACACTCTTAGCGCCTTCTGCGCCATCTGCACTCTGCGCGCTAAGTGCGCTCAATGCGCAAGCTCAATGTGCTCAGCACCCTAATCGCAATCTGCACTCTATACAACTTACCTAAAGTGCTATAATCGTCTGCTGACGCAACGTTGTCGCCTGATAATATCGGACATTATTTGCAAGTCTAGGTGCCGTAAATTGCACTAGCAAATGATTCTTGCAAATAATACTTAGCATCTATGCGTAGACAAGGAGCAAAAGGGAGTGTCAAAGTGAATCCTGTCATTATTATCCCCACATACGTGGGCAAAAGTCGTGGGCGCGAAAACGCCAACATACTTGAGAACTATGACCACGTTACCCCATTGGGGTATCAGGGCGAGCTACCGCGTTGCTTGGTTTCGCTGCGCGACAATGGCATTGACATTCCTGTTTTTGTGCTTGTGGTTAGCGAAAAAGGAATAGAGCAACAGGCATCGGCTAAAGTCAAAGAGATAGTTACTGCCGTATGCCAACAGTCAGACGATTTTAATAATGTCGAGAAGAACGACTTGGCTGCAACTCTTGATGTCCGCATCATAGATGCTAGCACACTAGCAGAGTTTTACAATCACTTAGGCACTCTTGGCTTGTCCGGCATTAGAGACGGTGTTGGACTAAAGAGCTATGGCTCTATACGTAACCTTGGCTTACTTGTTGCAGCAGCGGGGGGCTACACAGAGTGCATATTCATAGACGATGACGAGATAATAGATGCACCTAACTTCTTAGAAGATGCCCTTTATGGCATGGGTAAGATATCAAAAAGCGGCGTACCTGTGTTAGTTAAGAGCGGCTTTCATACCGACAGGCGTGGCAACTGGAAATCTACACAAAAAAGCGAGTGGTACAACCGCTACTGGTTCCAGGGAGAGCTCTTTAACAAGTGGATAACTAAAGCCATGAATGGCGCACGCTTGTCTGATTCTAATTCATTGTATGGGGGTCTTTGTGCCATACACCGAGAAGCTTGGCGAAGAGTTTCTTTTGATGCTTGGATTCCCAGAGGGGAAGACTTAGACTATCTGCTAAATCTGCGCATGTTTGGTGGCAATGTCTGGTTTGACAATCAATGGCGCATTACACATCTACCGCCAAAGACCAAAGATGAGTCACAACGTTTTCGCCAAGACATTTATCGTTGGACATACGAGAGTTATAAGCTAGAGTTTGCCAAATCGCAAATAGATTTAATGCCTATACAGCCTCACTCTTTAGAGCCTTACCCTGGCCCGTATCTAGAGCCATCTATAAACAAGCGTGTTTTTGTTACAGCGTTACTACGCATGATTGGTCGCAGTAGCTATCGTCATGGCTATTATAAAGCCGCGATGACCGCACGCAAAGAAGCACGCGCCTATGCCGAGGAATTCTGTCCGCGCTACTACGAGTTTCAACATGGTTGGCCGCAAATTGTGTCTATAGCCGAAGGCGATCCACAAATTGGCGAAATATTAAGTGGTCGCTTGGGAGCATCATAAGAAATAATTTTTTGACAAGCGGTAAAACCCTTTAATACTCTTTTTAGTCTTCTTGTATAAGAAATCTCTATGCTTGTGCTGCTGTTTCATCCTAAGTTACCTATGGGCAAAAGACGTGCATGGCGCTAGCATAAAACATGTATGACAAGGGCGCACAGTGCGCTTCTGTAATGCGCTACGGTAGTACGCTACGGTAGTGCGCTTCTGTAATGCACTACGGCAATACGCTACTGTAATGCGCTACGGTAATACGCTACTGTAATGCGCTACGGTAAAGAACTACCGCAAGACAAACAAGGCTCTACTCTAAATTGCCATGCATTACTTAAGACGACAGCAGGAGGACAACATGGGTTCAAAGTACAAGAAAGTTTTTCAGCCGATTACCATTAAGGGTGTTACGTTTAATAACCGCATCGTAGTTACACCACACGTTTGGGGTTGGGGTAGTCGCGAGGGCATCATCACGCCTGAACAAGCTGCGTCTTATGAACGCATTGCCGCCGGAGGTCCCGGCATTTTAACACTTGGCAACTGTGCGATTAATATGAAAGAATGTTCTGATGAGATTCATCAGATAGACATGTCTGACGATAAGGTAATTTTTGGTCTCTCTAACCTAAACAATCGTGTTTCGCGCCATGGCACCGTGCTTTCTGCCCAGCTAAACTATTGCGGACGTAACGCCCAATGGCCGGGTTCTGTACGCTATGCTCCCTCGCCGATAACCGCGCCTGGTTCGCTGGAGCGTGCCAACATGATGGGTGTGAACCCCGAGCCGGTTTATGAGCTAAGTAAAGAGAAGATTTACGAGATTATCAGTCTTTATGCCAATGCCGCAAATCGTCTAAAGATGGCTGGCTTTAACATGCTAATGCTGCACTTTGCGCACAACAATCTACCAGGGCAATTCTTTAGTCCGCTTTCTAACTTTCGCAACGATGAATATGGTCCCATGAGTTTAGAGACCCGTACCCGCTTCGCTCGTGAGCTTTTGACGGCGGTGCGCAAGCGCGTGGGCAACCAAATGCTCATTGACTTGCGTTTTTCTGGCGAGGATGTCATGCCTGGCGGCCTACAGCAAGACGAAGCAGTGGCTATTGCCAAAATGTTAGAGCCAGATGTAGATATCTTTACCATATCCTGTGCTTTTCACAATCCGCCGTCTTACATTGGCGCTGCTAGCACACTATCATACTATTCTCCACAGATTACGCTAGAAGAATACACTAAGCCTTTTCGCGCCGCGCTAAAAGACTCCAAGATAGTCTTAACTACCTCTGTTGTAAACCTTGACAACGCCGAGTACGTGCTGCAAGAGGGCATAGCAGACTTTGTGGGCATGCTAAGACCGTTTTTGGCCGACCCAGACATCGTAAAAAAATACGCTCGCGATAAGGCAGAAGAAGTTAACCAGTGCATTCGCTGCGAGTACCACTGGAGTTTCGCGCCTGAGTACAAGCCCGTGACCTGCGCCGTGAACCCCATTTGCGGTCACGCCTTAGAGTTTCCTAGCGATAAACTGCCCGCCGCAAATCCACCAAAACGCGTCTTGATTGTTGGTTCTGGTCCGGCCGGATTGCAGGCTGCACTAACCGCGTCTGAGCGTGGACACAATGTAACTATTGTCGAGAAGAACAACCACCTGGGCGGCAACCTTATAAAAGCTGCAGACGTAAAGTTCAAGCACGAGTTTAAAAAGTTCGTAAACTGGATTATCCCACGTGTTAAAAAAGCTGCTACGGTCGTTTTGGGTGTCGAGGCAGATGACGCCTATGTGCGTGAGTTTGCTCCTGAGGTGTTAATTATCGCGGCAGGAGCGGCAGACATCGTGCCGCCAATACCTGGCGTAGACTTGCCGCATGTTCACTTTGCTTGGCAGGCAGACAATGAGTCTGTTCCTGTGGGCGAAAATGTCGTTGTCATTGGCGCTGGTTTGGTGGGCACAGAAAGTGCCATTCAGCAGGCTGAAGAAGGTAAACAGGTAACCATCGTAGAGATGTTAGCAGAAGGCCCGGCGATGGCTGGCAAGGGTATGCTTGGCGCTCCCGCGGTTGCGCGTGCTAATAAAGCAGGCGTTAACACACTATATGAGCACGCTGTTATTGCCATAGAGCCTGGCAAGGTCAAGTTGCGCGATATGATTTCTAAGGAGGAAAAAGAGCTTGCCTGCGACACTGTCTTGCTTGCCGCTGGCGTGCGTCCACGAACAGAAGTTGTAGATGCACTGCGACATAGTATTTCTGAGTGCGACATTTACATCGTTGGTGACTTGCTAAAGACGCGTGGGACAATAGGTAACGCGACGACAAGCGCCTTTGATGTTGCTGTAATAATTTAACTTGTTTTATAGAAGAACTATGCTCGTGTTGCTTCTGTAAAATTCAAAAGTTAAAAGGTGGTAGTATAAAACATACAGTAAAGCTAATGGCAAAAGCAGAAAGGAAGAAACATGAAAGAGGCACTGGAGTTTCTAAAGAAAGCAGGCACCTATTACATCGCGACTGTAGAGGGAGATCAGCCACGCGTACGACCTTTTGGCACTGCGCATATCTATGATGGCAAACTCTATATTCAGACAGGCAAATCTAAAGATGTCTCTAAGCAGCTTGAGACAAACCCAAAGGCAGAAATTTGCGCTTTTGTAGATGGAAACTGGCTGCGAATTGCCGCAACTTTGGTAAATGACGACAGCATAAAGGCCCAGGAAAGCATGCTGGAAGACTATCCGGAATTGCGAAATATGTATCAGGCTGGCGATGGCAACACTCAGGTGCTCTACCTTAAGGACGCCACCGCTTCTTATTATAGTTTTACTTCTGAGCCACCAATGACGCCACGTGTTGTAAAGTTCTAATCAAAGCTGCACATGCTAGACGCTCTTGACTTACTACCTGTAACTTGCCATGTACTAACTTGCAGAAGACTTGTAGTGTGACATGAGCAGAAGTCCGAATTTGAACAAGGAAGGCTGTAAGAATACCCGTAAGAATACCCGTAAGAAAGCCCCCGTTAACTTGTAAAAAGCAGCTAGTGCGCAAACTTTGCTCAAAGTGAAGCCAATTTTCGCCTTTTTGGCGCCAGAAACTGTAGACTATTTGTAGTTTCGTTGTATCTTATTGGGATTTTCGTTTTCACCCTTTTGGGTGATAGGCAAAGTGTTCTAAATAGGTGTATACTAGCTATATGACAACGAGTGGTGTCTGGACGCACACAACCCAACCCTCCTCACCTGCCCAGACACTACATATTCAGAATACCTCGCGTGTTGGGCGTTTTACCCCTTTTCGTCCAACACGCGGGGTGGGGGCACTTCTCGACATAATAAACATTATAAACATTCACAATACGTTTCTAGGCATACTTCTAAGCATTACTTAAAAATTCATTTCAAGCAGAAATTATCATTTAGAGCAGATGGCGTTTTTGCCGTCCAGCGGGACGCTGTCCGCAGCGTCCCCTACCAATTTGCATAATCCTTGAACCATTTCCTGCTTGCATTGCCTTCGTAGGGGACGCTGTTTACAGCGTCCCGTTTACAGCGTCCCTACGTTAATTATCATTTAGCGGCTACGTTGGTTTGCGGGCGGATGATATCCGCCCCTACAATAGCCGATTCCCCCGTAGGGGCGGATACCATCCGCCCGTCAGGTGTCTCCTCGCCCGTAGGGGCGGCAGGATGCCACCCGTCCACATCGGCAACGGACAGCTCGCTGGATATGAGGCGGGGCAAAAGCTCATCCATATAAAGCGGCTTTGAATAATTGCGCTTTGCATCAGGCCCGTAGGCATAACCGTAGCCAAGCGCCTCACAAAACACCTCGATAACTGCGTTTTCGTAGCTTGCCTGCGTGAAGTTCTATTTGTGAAATGGTATTCATATGTATGCTTA
>JAIRQA010000046.1 GCA_031256715.1 Coriobacteriales bacterium
GAAGCGCTTACGCGCCAAACCCTTAGCGATTTATACGCAGAAGAAATAGATCTTTTCTGGGTAGACAAGTACGAACGCTCGGTCTGTATTCCAAGTGGTGTTTGTTCCTGCAACAACAAAAAGCAGGAATACTAATAAGTTCAAAGACAAAATCGTAACAACAACAGTTAAGGAAGAGAAGAGGAAAGGAAGTACAATGTTGAGAAGAACCAGATCAGCCAAGACGAACAGAACTACCGGTGAGAACAGAACTACCAGAACTACCAGTGAGAACAGAGGCAACCTTAGCAAAGGGCATGGCACGAGCCAAGAACTTTGCCTTGGAAAGAGCTATAGCACGAGCCAAGAACTTTGCCTTGGAAAGAGCTATGGCACGAGCCAAGAACTTTGCCTTGGAAAGAGCTATGGCGCGAATCGCACAAATCGCAAAACAATACTAGCCCGTATGTGTGCTAGCATACTAGCATTTATTCTTATTAGCAATTGCTTGATGCTCGCCGCCTGTGGCAACACAGAAAAACCTAGTGCAGACACGCAAGGAAACGAACAAGCCAACGCCAGCACCTCTACAGACACAGCAAACACCACCGATGCGGCAAACACCGGCAACAGTTCCAGTAGCACAAAAATTACCGACCTCGCAGGTCGCAGTGTGAGCTTGCAACAGCCATTAAAAGCCGCATTGGCATTAGCAGGGCCATCCTACGAAAAAGTTTTCTTGCTTGGACAGGCAGACAAGCTCATTGGCGGACACGCATTTATAATCGATCGCCCATGGGTAAAAGAAACTAACCCTGATATTAGCAAGCTCACACCTATTAGCAATCCTGCCGAGCCTAATATCGAGGCTCTAAGCGCGCTTAACCCAGATGCCATCTTCTTCTGGGACTATAAAGAACCTCTAGCTAGTATGGAGGCTGCCAAACTGCCGGTTGTTGTTGTACAACAATCTAGCGGCAACCCAAAAACCGCTACTGAATTTATTGCTTATCAGAAGCGCGAAGTAGACGTCTTTGCCAATGCATTTGGTAGTGAAGCTTTAAGCAAGGCCAAAACATGGTCAAGCTACTTTGACGAGAAAGTAAAATATGTTAGCGAGCGCGTTAGCTCTATTAATGATGACCAGCGTAAACGTGTGATTTTTGCTTACGACGAGTCTGGCTTGGGTGTATTCTCGACATATTCATACCCCTCGTTTTGGATAGAACTTGCTGGTGGCAAAAACATTGCCGACGAGACCGGCGCAGAGATGGACACAGAAATTACCATGGAGCAGATGGCCGCATGGAATCCCGACATTGTTTTTATGAGCCGCGCAGATTCTACAGAACAAGTTACTGCTAGCGAGGCATGGGCAGAAATATCCGCGGTTAAGAATGCCCAAGTATTTCTTTGTCCAGATGGTGTAATGTATTGGGACTATTCTAGCGAAGGCGTGTTGCTTATGCAGTATCTGGCTCAGAAAATGTATCCCGAACTCTTTACAGACTTAGACATGGTGGCAGAACTTAAGGACTACTACCAACGTTTTTATGGCTATACTTTAAGTGATGCCAATGCTCAACGCATCCTTGACCATCTGCCGCCGGCATAGATCCTTGAGCATCTGCCGTCGGCATAGATCCTTGACCATCTGCCGCCGGCATAGATCCTTGACCATCTGCCGTCGGCATAATAGACCCAACTAGCACCGCCTAGTCAACAGTACCCAAATGGCAGTTCCCAACTAGCACCACCTAACCAGCACTACCCAAATGCCACAACAGAACTAAGGAGCAGCAATATGCAATTTGACACTATCACTCGTGACGAAGCCTTACAGCAACTTTTTGCCCAATGGAACCCTAGCCCTAAGCGACAGACTGTTGCGGTGAACGACGCGGTTGGATACATCTGCTACGAAGATATATTCAGCGAAAACATTCAGCCTGTTTTCAGGGCATCGCAGATGGATGGCATTGCCATAAAGTCTAAGGACTTCGCAAGTGGCGTCCCTGACACAAGCCAATTTAAAGAAGGCAGAGATTATGTTCGCGCCGACACAGGTGACGATTTTAGCGATGACTTTGATGCTGTCATCAGAATAGAAAATGTAACCATCAACGAAGATGGCAGCATTACTCTTAAAGATGTCACGAGTGTCGCAGCAGGCGATAATGTCGAGAAGTGCGGCGGCTCCTTAAATCACGATGATTTGCTCTTGCCTAAGGGTTGGCGTATTCGTCCTGTAGATATAGCAACTTTAGTGCGCGGCGGCATTTCTGATGTTCCCGTCGTTTGCCCGCCGCGCATCTGCTTTATTCCTACCGGCAATGAGCTTGTACCTGCAGGCACGAAACCACAGCGTGGTCAGGTTGTAGATTGCAACTCTGCACTGGCAAAGCATGTTTTGGCAGACATGGGTGCAGAGGTAACCTGTTTGCCCATTGTTAAAGATAGCCTGAACGAACTAGAATCTGCATTAGACAATGCGCTGGCTATAGCAGATATCGTACTTATAAATGGTGGCTCGTCTAAGGGAAAAGATGACTACAATACGCGATTACTAAGAATGCGCGGCAACCTATTAAACCATGGAGTTGCTGCTGCTCCTGGGCGCCCCATGGCAATTGCTATTATAGATGGCAAACCAGTGATAAATGTGCCGGGACCTATGGTAGCTTGCTGCTATGTCTTTGATTGGTGCCTGCGGCCAGTTATTGCCCATGCTCTTGGCACACGTATGCAGCAACACCCTATTGTGCGCGCCAAACTGACGCGTGACATAGGCGGACGCGAGGGCATGCAATTTTGGAATCGTGTAGACTTACGCGTTGTAAAAGAATCTGACGATGCGGCTGGCGCTGTTGGAGCTTTTTCTGGCAACTTAGATAACGCTGACAATTTTACTAGCAATAACGCCGGAAATTGCACAGGCAAGTCACATGTCTTAAGTGGCAACGAAGTGAAGTTTTTAGCTGAACCAGTCTCGCTACACCGAGAAGGCGGCTTCTACAGAATTGGTGTTAGCTCTGGACAAATTATTAGTAATCCATCTGGAGAAACACTTCTTGCCGGCAGTGATGTAGATGTAGAACTGCTTTGCGACATAGCTTATCTGCCTCGGTTACCGTAGGGGCGACCTGTGGTCGCCCGCTTGGGCAAATTTAATGTGCTGGCGAACACATGTGCGCACATACAAACGTTACCTGTCGTATTGCGGGCGAACAAAGTTCGCCCCTACGACGATTGCTTATTGCTGACGAACACATGTGCGCACATACGAACGTTGCATGTCGCATTACGGGCGAACAAGAAGCTCCCTTAATGCTAACTTTAATCTTCGGCTTTCTTGCGAAATGGCTGAGGATTGCAGCTGGTTAAATCTGGACATTGCTTGCAGTCTTGCGCTATAACACTGGCGATATTGCTCCAGTCTTCAAAAGCAAAGCCGGCACGCGGATAAAAATCTTGAGAAGCGCTGCAAGCCACAAGTTTTAGTTCGCCATGTCGCGACAACTCGTAATCGCAAAGTGCGCGTGCCACTCCCCTGTCGCGCCAATTTGCAAAAACGATAACCGGATAAACATAGTTTCCCGTCTTGTTTGCACAAATCTCATCTAAAACTATACGAATGCGAATAAAGCCAACAACTTCGTCGTCGTCATTTACGGCAACAGTACCACTGAGCAAGTCCTCATCAGAGGGAACAGGCATATGCTCGCTTATGAATAAACTAGCAAGTAAGTCTAAGTCGCGCTTGTCTGCTTGTCTAATCGTAAACAATGGCTTGTTTTTTGCGTCACTTAAAACCATAATAGTCATTCTTTAAGCCATGGGCGGCAGATAGACTTTAGATCTTGATTGCACAATCGCCTTTTTAGATAACTCGGTTAAACCAGCAATCACGGTAGGCATTTGCGCTATAGGAATACCTATAAACATTAGGTCATCACCCACATCGCTTGCGGCGCGGCAACCATAGCAACCAAAAGAAACATTTATCTCACCGGTTGTAAGCGGTAGCAGTGTAGTCTCTACGCATTGGGCGTTATAACCAGAGGCGTGCAAGTCATGCCGATGCCCACTATAATACGACGAGCTCATTAATAACCACATGACCTGCTCTGGCAAAGCGGCAATTGCCACCACCTGAGGTTCGCAAGCCGCCTTGTCTAATGGCGTGACAACTGTGGCATCTATACTGCGTTCAGGCAACATCGGTCGTTCATGCACCATGTGCTGAGCCGCCTTGATGTCATGCAGTTTATGAAAAAGAATATAAAGCTCGCCACTGGCTAACTTGGCAGGCATTGCCGTTAGCCCAAGAATCGATGTTCCATCTGGACAAGCATGACGGTTGGCAGGCAACATCAGCGACACGCCGCGCCGCGCCGCCATCAAGCTTTGGCAGTAGCGTAGGCGCTCTTCGGGCACAGGTACATCGGGTAGTGGGTCGCCAGCGGGAATCAGCGAGATCGCAACTGGGTTCCAGCGCAGTCCAAGTATGTTGATAAGTGCCTGCGACCACTGCGCCAATTGCAACTTACGCTCGGCTGCCAAAGGCTTTGCCAGCTCGCGTCCTGCCAAAAGGCCGGCACCCCCCAAAGATACGACTCGAATGGCTTTTTGTGGGCACTGTCCGGCACAAGTCTCGCACCCCCAACAAAGCTCAGCATACTCGGCCACAGGTCTTGCTGTAGATCTACCTGCAGATTCTTGATTGCTTGTGTTATCTACATGGTCTGCTTTAGCAGCACGCATCGCAAAGACCTCAACTGGGCAAAAAGCCTCACAAAGACCGCAACCAACACATTTTTGCGCATCAATGTCTATACGATAGCTAACAGTGTCTGGAGTGCTATCGGCACGCGAAGCGCTCTGGTCTATGATCTGCACGCTATCCTTCTTTGACGCATTACTCATTGATATATCAGTTATTGCCGCGTCACTCATTAACGTATCACTCATCGTCACGCCACGTCCTTCTCGACATTAAAAATATCACTCATTGCCACGCCACGCCCTTCTCGCCACCTAAAATATTCCATGGTGGAAAAACACGCTCGCCCTTGCAGTTGGTAAGCTGATACGAGCAAAATGGGATTACCGCACCATCGGGCATGGTGACAAACATCGAGCATTCTTCCATGCGTTCTAGGTCCATTGTGTAAGCATCCATATAGTTCATGATGATCACAGACACGCCCCTGGCGATGCGCTCGGGCGGGATGCCTTTACGCGTAAGCACATCTAAGAAGACCGAACCCTGTGGCGAATCGGGATTATAAAGACTAAGGTACTCCTCACGAGTTAAATCACGGGTTGCTGGTATAAAGCTTGCGCATGTTTGGGCATCGCTTTTAGAGTTGTCGCTTTTAGAGTTGTCGCTTTTGGAGTTGTCGCTTTTAGAGTTGTCGCTTTTGACCATGTTATCGGCTTCGGTTTGCACCAAAAAAGTACCGGTGTCGCAAAGTGGGTGCGAGCAACCCAAAGGCCAAATATCCTCGGCGCGAATTAGCCCTTTAGTCTGTGCGTCCAACATAAATATGACATCTCCCATGGTTAGAGGCACAATTCGCTTTGTATTAAAGCGCCCGGATGTAAATGCGGGCTGCAATGCCACTCCTGCCACAACATCGCTATTAGCAAGCGCGTATTCTATTACATCACCAATTTGCTGGTCGTTAATGCCACTAACTATAGTCATGGCTAAAACTACTTGCACGCCGGCAGCGCGACAATTCTTTACCGCTTGCAGCTTTACAGGCAGCAAATCTGCACCTCGAATCTGCTGATAGGCATCTGCGGTTAATCCATCAAATTGCAAATATATACCGGTAAGCCCAGCATCTACAAGACCTTTTAAGTAGTTGATGTCTTTGGCTATAACTAGGCCATTGGTGTTAACCTCTACGCCCCAAAAACCACGCTCGCGCCCCATGCGCACAACTTCTGCTAAATCTGAACGAACCGTTGGTTCACCGCCAGTAAGTTGCACTCCAGTATTAATGCCTGCTGTAGACGCCACTGTTTCGTAAAAATCCGCAAGCTTTGCCAGTGGCACATCTGACGAGTCAGACTCGGCACTCATGAAGCAGACCGGACAGTGCAAGTTGCATCGCTGGGTCACCTCTATTTCTACCAATGTTGGCTTGCGCAAATGTCGATTACAGATGCCGCAGCCTGTGGGGCAATGGCTCGTTGGCACTCGCGTGACGCTTTTATCGGGTGCAACCTTTGGAAACGCCAGCGACATCATCCACTTATAGTGGTTAACGTCCGGCCAAATCATTGTGGCGACTTCTCCATGCTCTGGACAGGTGCGCGACATCCAAACTTTGTTCTGTTTATCTGCGGCTATATGCCCAGGTAAAACCCGCAAGCACTGTGGACAAAGCGCCCGCGTTTGATGTAATTTTTCGCTTAGCTGTATGGCTTGTTCTTCTTGGGGTGCTTGGGTTGTTTGAGTTGCATGAGCTGTTTGGGCTGCATTGGTTGCTTGAGTTGCATGAGCTGCTTGGGCTGCATGGGTTGCTTGAGTTGCATGAGCTGTTTGTGCTGCATTGGTTGTTTGAGTTGCATGAGCTGCTTGGGCTGCATGGGCTTCCTGCGTTACATGGGCTTCGCAAACAATTTGTTCGCATTCGCTAACTTTTGTGTAATTAAGATCTTCCATAATGTCTGGCATCAGTTGTCTATGCCTTCACGACTATCGCGATCTTCATTAGGCGGAGTTCCCACTTTAATACCACGCCAATTAACCCAGCTAAGAAAGCGCTCGGGAACATAAAAGTCTGACTGAAACTTGCTTGTATATTCTGCCGACCGCGCTAACGAAATCGCATGCGCCAAATCTTGCATGTCGTCTACGTCGGCAACTGGAGTTAGCGAAGCCATAGGAACGCCAGCTTCTTCGCATTTTTCTACATAGGCATCCAGTGCTGGCCTTCCGGTCATGTTGTAATAGACTCCTTGATGATCCATTTTGGTGTTGCGCGTCCAACCAATAACGCTTACGCCACATTCCTGACAGGGAGCTTGCACCAACCCACCAACTTCACTAGTTTCTAAGAAATACTGTAACCATCTAAAGGCGCTTGTTACATGGGTAAAGGGCAACATAGGAATATCGCCGCCAACCGATAGTATGCTGTCATAACCTAATGCAAATATTTGGTTAAAAGCATCGTCAAAATGAATGTCAAAATTCTCACCCTTATCTACAATGTAATTAAATTCGCGTGGCCATTCGCCCGCTTCTTCAAATACCTCACGCATTTTTTGTACATTTTCTTCTGGAGTGGTAGAAATAAAGATAGCATATTCGTGTTGCACATTTGACACGGCAGCCTGAGAATCAGTTAGGTTGGCAGTAGCTGCTTGCGCACCAGCGGATGATTGTTCGTTCGCGGCGTTTTCGGTGTCTGCATCGTTTTCTGAGTATGCGGCGTTTGCGGCACTCGTGGAGTTTTCTGAGTTTGCGGCGCTCGCGGCGTTTGCAGCATCCTCTGCCTCTAACTGGGCTATAGCGTTTATGCAAAGCTCCATGACATCAAATAATGAACGATGAAAAAGCTGCGCAGCCTCTTCTTCGCTAAAAATGCCGCCGTGGGCATGCGTCAGGCGCGTCTTTACTAAACCTGGCACCGGTGGCTTAGAAAACATTAATAGTGCATGTCGGAACGTTTTGGGCGTGGCGCTGTTGGCGCTGTTATTAATGGTTGTGCTTAAAGCGGCATCTGACATTTTTACTCCTTTACGATTTAAAGTTTACGTTAAAAAGTAGTTTAATTGTAAATGCGCAATATTCGCATGCTGCACGAATACATGATTTTGCTAAATACACAAAATGCGTGTACGCGCACTAGGAATGCAGCCAGTGTGTAAAGAAAAAGGCAGAGATGCGAATGCGCAAAACTAAATTGTAGTAAACAATAGTATACGATAAAACATCATGTCATTGTACATCTATTTGATTACGTCTGATGTGTGGCAAAGGTCTTTGTCAGTCTGTGTCAGGCGCCAGCTAAACTAAATGTTGTTAAGAAAATAAACCTAGCATCAGGTTGTTGTCCGCCGTGGGAGTGAATTGTGAATGACCGTCGTAGGGGCGACATGCGGGCGAACACAGGCGCGCCCCTACAAGCGTGGCATAAGTAACTTCCCAAACGCACAGTTAAACGAAGTTTGACCGTCGTAGGGGCGACCTGCGGTCGCCCGCTAGAGCAAATTAAAGGTGCGGTGAGCAAAGGTGCGCATATACGAACATCGCATGCCGCACTGCGGGCGAACACAGTTCGCCCCTACAAGCGTGGCATAAGCAGCTTCCCAAACACCATCCCTAACCAACTTTACAAAGATTTGATGTTGCCATAACCCAAACTTGATACCTGCGAGCTATCGTTTGTTTTAATGCTTTTGCGCCATAAATTGCGATTAGGAGAACAACATGAGAACAAAATGCTCGACTGTAACACAAGCAGCGACACAAGCAACATCACCAACTTCGTCAGCGGCACCTACTGCGACACAAGCAACAACGCCAACTTCGTCAGCGGCACCTACTGCGACACAAGCAACATCACCAACTGCAACAGCAACACCAACGGCACGACCATCAGTAACACCAACGGCACGACCATCAGCAACACCAACTGCGACGGCAACTTTGGCAAAGACAACATCAATGCATGGCACCAGCTTTATAACTAACTTTAAAACAGGCATTGTCGCAAAAACTTTTGCTATTATGCTAGCATGTACATTGATTCTTGTTGGCTTTTCTGCCTGCGGCAACGCCGGCTCAGAAAATAGCAATTACAGTAGCACAGATAACAATGGTACTAACAGCAGCTCTAACACAAGCACAGGCAATAACACAGGCAGCGGCACAACCGCCGCATCCGGCAGCATTAATGTGGTCAGCCGCGAAGACGGTTCTGGCACACGCAGTGCCTTTGTAGAACTCTTCGAGGTTCAAGCAGAAAAGGAT
This sequence comes from Coriobacteriales bacterium, assembly GCA_031256715.1. Taxonomy (GTDB): domain Bacteria; phylum Actinomycetota; class Coriobacteriia; order Coriobacteriales; family UBA8131; genus JAIRQA01. The sequence goes on from JAIRQA010000046.1 coordinate 8,975, forward strand.
GGAAAAAAGATAGATGCAACCGCCACATCTGCGGTGATTACAAACTCAACTGCCGTAATGCTCACCAATGTTGCCAGCGACCCTAAGGCTATAGGCTATATCTCACTAGGTTCTTTAGACAAGAGTGTTAAGGCGTTAAAGGTAGATGGCGCCGAAGCAACCGCTGCCAATGTTAAAAGCGGTAGCTACAAAATCAGTCGTCCCTTTAATGTTGCAACTAAGGGCGATATGAGCTTGGCGACACAAGATTTTCTCAACTTTATCTTAAGCGCAGAGGGGCAAAAAGTTGTTGGTGACAACCACTATATAGCCATAGACGACAAAGCAGCCGCTTACAAGAGCAATGGAGCAACAGGCAAAGTGGTTGTGGCTGGCTCGTCTTCTGTAACGCCGGTTATGGAGAAGCTAAAAGAGGCCTATGCCACGGCCAACCCCAACGTAAGCATAGAGATGAACACTTCTGACTCTACAACAGGAATGCAGTCTACAATAGATGGCATCTGCGACATAGGCATGGCATCGCGCGAGCTAAAAGACTCCGAAACTTCTGCCGGGCTAAAGTCTACAAAAATTGCCATAGATGGCATTGCGGTAATTGTAAACAATGGGTTGTCTTTAGATTCAATTACTAAAGAGCAAGTGCGCCAGATTTTCTTAGGCGAGCTAACCAACTGGTCTGAAATTAAATAGACTCTGCAGGATTACACTCAGATGAATCAGCTAACCTTAAGAAAAACAGACAACACAACTAAGCGTGCGCTGCGGGAAACCGTAGCGCATGTGCTATTTGCCCTGGCAGCCAGCGTGTCTATTGTAGCTGTTTGCCTAATTTGTTTCTTTTTGCTGCTAAATGGTCTTCCGGCAATTGCTCAGATAGGACTGTTTAACTTTGTTGGCACCACAACATGGCGACCATCTGCAGATGAATATGGCATCCTTGCTATGATTGTGGGTTCGCTTTATGTAACGGCCGGAGCCATTATCATTGGTGTGCCTTTGGGACTTCTTTGTGCAATCTTTCTTTCGCGCTTTGCGTCGCGCCGATTAAAGAAAATTATTTTGCCAGGCATCGAGCTTTTGTCTGGCATACCATCGGTTGTTTTTGGTTTTTTTGGCTTGGTTGCTTTAGTTCCATTAATACGCCAGTTTTTTGATGTTCAGGGAATGGGCATTCTTACGGCGTCTATTATCTTGGGAATGATGATTTTGCCTACCATTATCACAGTTAGCAAATCTGCTCTGGATGCAGTACCCAATAACTACTACGAAGGCGCGCTGGCGTTAGGAGCCAACCACGAACGCTGCGTCTTTCGTATTGTTTTTCCTGCCGCTCTTAGCGGTGTGATGGCAGCAATAATCTTAGGTGTTGGAAGAGCCATAGGCGAAACCATGGCAGTGGTTATGATTGTAGGCAATCAGGTGCGTATTCCAAATGCCATAACCGATGGCGTGCGCACGCTTACGGGCAACATCGTTTTAGAGATGGGCTATGCCGCCGACCTGCACCGCGAAGCTCTAATTGGCACGGCTGTAGTACTTTTTGTATTTATACTAATCATCAACTTGCTTTTCTCGTTGCTAAAACGACGCTCGAAATTATAGGCAACATTATGGGCAACATTATGGGCAACATTATAATCTGCAAGTGGTTTAAGATAAGGAGCTTTTGTTGAGAAGCACTACGACTTTTGCGTCAACCGCAACAATTGCCGCCCGCCGTGCCAAGCGCTGGGCAGTCATCTTGCGCCTGTTAGTCTATTTAGGCGCCATTATAACTGTTGCGGTTTTATTATGCCTTGTTGGATATATACTTGTTTCGGGTGTGCCGCACATTTCGCTTGACCTTTTTGCTCTTCCCTACAATTCTTTAAATGTCTCGCTGATGCCAGCACTTATCAACACAATATTAATGACTGCCTTAAGTCTGCTTATTGCGGTGCCTTTGGGGCTAGGTGCAGCCATCTACCTTGTAGAATATACTGGGCGTGGCAACAAGCTTGTAGGTGTCATACGCACCACAGCAGAAACTCTTACGGGCATTCCCTCTATTGTTTATGGCTTGTTTGGCATGCTTTTTTTTGTTACCGCTTTAGGTTGGCGGCTGTCCTTGCTGGCAGGTGCGTTTACACTGGCAATTATGATTTTGCCCATCATTATGCGCACAACAGAAGAGGCCCTAAAGGCAGTGCCGGATTCTTTTCGCGAGGGTAGCTTTGGCTTAGGTGCCGGACGTCTGCGCACTGTTGGGCGTGTACTACTGCCGTCGGCAATGCCAGGCATACTTGCTGGAGTTATCCTTGGCATAGGGCGTATTGTGGGCGAAAGCGCGGCACTTATTTATACCGCAGGTTCAGTTACAGAGTTGCCCACCAGCGTTTTTGACTCTACCCGCACATTAAGCGTGCATATGTATATACTGGCAAGCGAGGGCATGCATATAAACAAAACCTATGCCACTGCTGTAGTTTTGCTTGTAATTGTGCTTGCAATTAATTCTTTAAGCGCATTGGTGGCTAGAAGACTTACAAAAGGCAAGATGGATGACTGACGACAACAAAAGGCTGATGAAAAACTGGCGAGAAACAGAATGCATGTCTAAATGCGGCAATAAGACATACGAAAGGCAAGAGGATGACCAAAACAGATACTCACACAGATAGTTATACAGATAGTTATACAGACACTTATGCAGATGCTCATTCAGATACTCATACAGAAGCTCATTCAGATGCTCATTCAAATGCTCATTCAAATGCAAACAAAGCAGGGTCTGAGCCTAAATATTCAATTAAGGATCTGAATCTTTTTTATGATAGTTTTCAGGCTTTATATAACGTAAACATGGCGATAATGCCAGGCGAGATTACAGCCTTTATTGGCCCTTCTGGCTGTGGGAAATCGACACTAATAAAAACCCTAAATCGTATGAATGACCTCATAGAGGGCTGTCGCATAACCGGCAAAGTATTACTTGATGGTGTAGATATTTTCGCACGCAATACAGATGTAAATATTTTACGGCGCAAAGTGGGCATGGTTTTTCAGAAGCCCAATCCGTTCCCTATGAGTGTTTATGACAATGTTGCGTTTGGGCCTCGCACACATGGCATAAAGCGCAAAGTTGTTCTAGATGAAATTGTCGAGCGTTCCTTGCGGCAAGCGGCAATTTTTGACGAGTTAAAAGATCGCATGAAGCGCAATGCCCTTGGACTTTCTGGCGGACAACAGCAACGATTATGCATTGCGCGTGCCCTTGCCGTAGAGCCAGAAGTACTATTAATGGATGAGCCCACATCGGCCTTAGACCCAATCTCGACAGGTAAGATTGAGGATTTAGCTTTAGAGCTAAAAAAAGACTACACTATCATAATAGTAACGCACAACATGCAGCAAGCAGCAAGAATCTCAGACAAAACAGCATTTTTTTTGTTAGGCGAAATGGTGGAATTTAAGCGCACAGATATACTGTTCTCTTTACCAGAGGACAAACGCACTGAAGACTACATTACTGGTAGATTTGGCTAAGGGGTGAGTGAGGTTTGATAGAGGTTTGATTGAGATCTGATTGAAGTCAGGTTGAAATTTTGCTGGGTGTAGGGGCGACCTGTGGTCGCCCGGAAAAAAATAACAAAAAAACGAACGAAAGGCGATATACAATGTCTGCAAGAATGCATTTTGATGAACAGTTAGAACAGCTTAACTCTGACTTACTTTACATGGGATCACTTATAGAACGTGCTCTTAAAGGCGCCGCCATCGCGCTTAGTGGCAACGACAGACGCAAAGCTACTCGTGTCATAGAATCCGACGATCTAATTAATCGCATGGAACGCGATATAGAAACTCTATGTCTGCGCTTGTTGTTGCAACAACAACCAGTAGCTCGCGACCTGCGCATAATATCTGCAGCCTTAAAAATGATTACCGACATGGAGCGCATTGGCGACCAAGCTGGTGACATCTGCGAAATCGTCTTAGACGCCGCAGATGTTGGACGCACATTAACCTTAGGCGACAACGACAAGCTGCTTGCACTGGCAGATGCCACAACTGTTATGGTTAATGGTGCCATAGATGCCTTTGTCGAACACAACGAAGATTACGCCCGCGAGGTTATTGCCAAAGACTCCCAGATTAATGCTCTTTTTGCCGCAGTAAGATCTGAGCTTATCGAGCTTATTCGCAAAGACGAAGACGCAAGCGAACTGGCAATTGACCGCCTTATGGTTGCCAAATACTTCGAGCGCATAGGCGACCACGCCCAAAATATTGCCGAATGGGTAGAATATTCATTAACGGGATATTACAAGGGAGAACTGCTGGCATGATTGCACGATGAATGATCTCTCATGAAAGCTACTCGCGCAACCATGAATGAAAGTGCTAAGGTTTAGATGCCGCACTTTCGTATGATATACAAACCAAACGCATTGTTGGTTGCCAAGCCAGTGGTCAAGCCAAAAACACTTTTAAACGCGAAATGGTTTAGTGCGGTATAGTTTAGTGCGGTATAGTTTAGTGAGCTAAGTTTTTGTGCAGTATGGTTTAGCACACTTTAGTTTAACGCAGCTTGACTAAATGCAGTAGCACTAAAGATGGCACAGTTAAACTTGGTAAAGCAAAACGCAGTAGAAAGGCTCTCTGGCATGATTTATTATGTAGAAGACGACGAGAACATTCGCAACTTGGCAATTTATGCACTAGAGGGCAAGGACTTAACGGTTCGCGGTTTTGCCGCCGCCCCAGAATTTCACGCCGCCTTGCGCGAGCAGCTCCCCGATGCAATTTTATTAGACATCATGCTCCCCGGAGAAGACGGCATCACAACTTTGCGTCGCCTTCGCGCCGACAATCGCACCGCGCACATTCCTTTAATGATGATTACGGCCAAAGGTACAGAATTTGACATTGTCAGCGGTCTTGATGCCGGCGCAGACGATTATCTAAGCAAGCCCTTTGGTATGATGGAGCTTGTCTCTAGGGTTAATGCCTTACTTAGACGCTCTTTAAATGCTATAGATGTTGATGATTCTGTTAGCGTTAATAATGCCCAGAGTAACACCGCAGAAAACCAAAAGCCCTCTGACATGCCAAAGTCAGGCGTAAGTGATTTTCTCAACATTGGCATAGTGTCGCTATCTAGTAGCCAACATACAGTTGAGGTTAATGGTAAAAGCATAAGTCTGACGCTAAAAGAGTTCGACTTGCTACGTTTTCTTATGGAGCATACCGGGCTTGTTTTTAGTCGCGAACGCCTTTTAGAAAGCGTCTGGGGCTGGAATTTTGGTGGCAATAGTCGCACTGTAGATGTGCATGTGCAAACACTCCGGCAAAAACTAGGCGATGGCGCGTCTATAGTTCAGACCGTTAGAGGCGTAGGCTACCGATGCAAAGCATGAGCAAGGTGTAAATTATGGGCAAGTCAAAAGAAAATACGCAGACAGATTTTGTGCCCAGAAAACCCGCAAAAGTGACACCAAAAATTTCTGGAACACTAGCCGGACGTCTTTTTCGCACAATCTTTGTTGTGTCTTTTGCCGCTACATTAATTTGTACGCTTTTTATGGGTTGGGCGTTAATAGATTCTGCCTCTAGGGCGAGACAAACAGAGTTGGCAAACACGTCTGAGCTTATAAAACAAAGCCTTAGCAAACTGCCAACATCCGAAGAATCTTTTAAAACTGTCATCACCGGTCTTGGAACTTTAGATATCCGTATAACATGGGTGTCAGCAGATGGCACAGTGCTTTTTGATAGTGCTAACCAAACATACGACAAAAGCGAAAATCACGCTGACCGTCCAGAGATTATTGCCGCGCTTACAAGCATCAATGGCATAGGGCAATCTGTGCGACTCTCTGAAACTCTTGGCGAAGAAAGTTACTATTATGCTGGCAAGCTAGCTGATGGAACGGTATTGCGCCTCTCCTCAACACAAAAAAATGTATTAATGCCACTTGTAAATCTTATTGTCCCCGCTATTGCCATACTAATGTTATTAGCAGTGGCTGCCGCGATCATTGCTCGCAGGTTAGCTTCCGTTTTAACAGCACCGGTACTTAACATTAATCTTGCTCAACCATTAAATAATGAAGTCTATGATGAACTTGTTCCTCTATTGCAGCGCATGGATGCTCAGCGCACTCAACTTGCCAAGCAGCTTGAAGTTGGCATTCAGACGCGTAGAGAGTTTACGGCTAACGTCTCGCATGAGCTTAAGACGCCACTAACTGTGATCTCTGGCTACTCGGAACTCATAAAGGATGGCGTGGCAAAGCCTAAAGACATACAAAAGTTCGCAACGCTAATTTATAATGAAGCTGGCCATATGCGTACGCTGGTAGACGACATCCTTATTATCTCGCAGCTAGATGAAGGCAGCGAGAGCATTGTAGATGGCGCACAAGTAGCAAATGGTACGGGCGAAAACTTGAACAGGGACAAAGCTGAGAGTCGTGGTGGTGTTGAGAACCGCAGCGTGCGCGCTGAGAGTCGCGGTGGTGTTGAGAACCGCGGGTCAGAGCAGGTTAATCTTTTGCGCATGGCGACCGAAATTGTTGAACGACTGACCCCGCTCGCAGACCAAGTTGATGTTAGCTTACATCTTCAGAGTATAGGCGAAACGAACCTTACTGCCACGCCTCGAGTTTTAAATAGCATGTTATATAATCTTTGCGAAAACGCCGTGCGCTACAACCGCCCTGGTGGCAGCGTACGAGTAACAATAGATGGCACGGAACCTAAAGAATTAACACTCATTGTTGCCGACACTGGCATAGGCATAAGTGAAGATGAACAGCAGCGCGTCTTTGAGCGCTTTTACCGTGTTGATAAGTCGCGGACAAGCGGCATTACGGGAGCAGACAGTGGACGTATAGCAGCTGACAATGTTCTTATGGGAGCAAACAGTGTTGTGCCCGAACTTGGTGAAGCGGGCTCTCGTGCGTCTGGTTTTGGTGAAGCAGGCTCCCGTGTACCTAATTTTGGTGAAGCGAACGGCAAAGCACCTGATTTTGCCGCAGCGAACTCAGGACCCTCTAGCGACAAGCCTGTTGGCGACGCCAAAATTACTTCAAGCAGCAACAGCTCTAGCGATGGCATTTCTGATAGCGTTAACTCCGTGTTGCACGTTGCAACTAAAGAAGCACTTAGCGGCACCGGACTTGGATTGTCCATTGTTAAACATGGTTCGCAGTATCATGGCGCAAGTCTTAGCTTAAAAAGCAAGCTTGACGAAGGAACAACAATCAGTTTAGTTTTCCCGCGTTAAATGTTGCAGGTCAAGTATTGCGTGTTGCTGTTTAGACTGCACTCATATCATGCTAATGCGGGCATGCACGTTGCTTCTTAATGGGTTTCTGTTCACGCCCTACCCCATGTCATCCTAAGGCGAGCGAAGCGAGAGCTTAAGGATCTAGCGCGCCAGCCAGAAGTGTCAGATCCTTAGCATTGACTTGTGGCAATCTCAAGATGACGCAGTGGGCAGGGCGTGAACAGAAACCTTAATGGCGCTTAGTGTCGGTTAAGTGCGCTTAAATGGCGCCTAATAACCACTGCAGCATGTAAAATTCTGTATCGCACCCTTTGCGAATTGTTTATGGTACAATGTTTTCTGTTGTTAAGAATTTGTCACGGGGCTTTAGCTCAGCTGGGAGAGCGCAGCGTTCGCAATGCTGAGGTCAGGGGTTCGATCCCCCTAAGCTCCACCATAACATCTACCATCTATTGATAAACTCTGGTTTGTCAATAGATGTTTTTGTTTGTGAGAAAAAATTCCGTTTTGCTGGGGTTTTGCGGTGTAAATCCCTAAAATGGATTACGACCCTGCAAATGTCATCAGATTCACAATGGACGACAACGAGGGGCGTTACGGTTTCCTTACTGGTGTTCGGAACTAACGAATAGGAGACTCTGAAATGATTATCAGTTACAACAAATTATGGAAGATGTTGATTGACAAGAAAATGAACAAGCGCGACTTGAAGAATGCTTCAGGAGTCAGCACGGCTTCTATCGCCAAATTAAGCAAAGGCGAGAACATCACAACCGATGTTCTTCTCAAGATTTGCAAGGCACTCAACTGCGGCATTAACGACATTATGGACACAATAGAAGATGATGAGGAGGGGCAGAATTAATGGCCAGACAAGCACCTAAACCTAAAAAAGAAATTTCCATGGAAGATGCACTGTGGAAATCAGCGGATAAGCTACGTGGCTCAGTTGAGCCAGCGGAGTACAAGCACGTTGTCCTCAGCCTGTTCTTCCTCAAATTCGCCAGCGATAAATTCGAGGCACGCAGGCAAGAACTCATCGCCGAGGGCAAAGAGCAGTACCTCGATATGGATGCGTTCTATACCATGAAGAACGTGTTTTTTCTGCCGCCGGAGTCCCGCTGGACATACATCATGGAGCAGGCCAAACAGTCGGATATCGCCCTAAAAATCGACACAGCTTTATTTGCAGTCGAGAAGAGCAATCCCTCGCTGAAAGGCGCGTTGCCCGACAACTACTACTCACGGCTTCACATAGACACGGCAAAGCTCGCATCGCTGCTCGATGAAATCAACAAGATAAACACCGACGACGCAGAACAAGACATCATCGGGAGGGTTTACGAATACTTCCTCGGTAAGTTCGCTCTCGCCGAAGGTAAAGGCAAAGGCGAATTCTACACGCCCAAGTGCATCGTCAACCTTATCGCCGAGATGATAGAGCCTTACAAAGGCAAGATTTATGACCCTTGTTGCGGTTCCGGCGGCATGTTCGTGCAGTCGGTTAAGTTCATTGAGAGCCATCAAGGGAACACCCGCGACATCTCTATCTATGGGCAAGAGCACACCAACACCACATTCAAGCTGGCGAAGATGAATCTTGCCATTCGTGGCATCTCAGCAAACCTCGGTGAACAGGCTGCAAACACATTCTCTAATGACCAGCACAAGGACTTGAAAGCCGACTTCATCATGGCGAATCCGCCCTTCAACCAAAAAGAATGGCGGGCTGACAACGAACTGACCGCAGACCCGCGATGGAGAGGATACGACGTTCCCCCTACGAGCAACGCCAACTACGGCTGGATTCTGAACATCGTGTCCAAGCTCTCGCAAAACGGCGTAGCAGGCTTCCTGCTTGCAAACGGCGCACTATCTGATGATGGCACTGAGCTTAAAATCCGCAAACAGCTTATTGAGAACAATCTCATAGAGGCCATTGTTATCCTGCCGCGAAGCTTGTTCTATACCACGGACATCAGCGTGACGCTTTGGATTCTGAGCAAAAACAAAACAGCCCGCACCGTGGAGCAGAACGGTGTATTGAAGAAGTACCGTGACCGCCGCCGTGAAATCCTCTTCATGGACTTGCGCCAGATGGGTTCGCCCTTTGAGAAGAAGTTCGTGGAGCTTACCGAGGAAGACCGCGCCAAGGTCTGCGAGGTTTATCACGCTTGGCAGCAGGTCGGCTTTAAGAGTCATATCAGAACATACCTGAGTTCTGCTACAGCGCAAGCTATGAAGAGGTTGCCGAAAAGGGCTTCACTCTCGTGCCGAGCCGCTACATCGAATTCGTGAACCGCGATGAGAACATCGACTTTGACACGAAGATGAAAACCCTGCAAGCAGAGCTTCGCGAACTGCTGATTGTAGAGGAGCAGTCAAAAGCCGATTTGCTCGGCGTGTTTAAGGAGCTTGGCTATGAGATTGAGCTATGAAATGAAAACTGCAGACACTGTCTGCAGAATTGAAAGGCGTGTATGAGACCGAGTTATAAAATGAAATCTGCAAGTGGCACTTGCAGATTTGAGGGAGGACGAATTTATGTTGCTAAACACCGCTGATTATTTCGAGTTGCTCGAGAGAATCAAAACGCAAATCAAAGAGGCGCAGTATAGAGCCGTGCTTGGCGTGAACCGTGAGGAAATCACGCTCTACTGGAATATTGGTAAAGAAATAATCGCGAACAGCAAGTATGGCAGTGGCTTCATCGAGAACCTTGCCCGCGACATCAAGTTGGATTTTCCAGGCGCAAAAGGATATTCCGTCCGAAACTTGCGTTACATGAAGAAGTTTGCAAAGATTTTTGGGGACATTGAGAATCTGCAAGTGCCGCTTGCAGATTTGACGTGGTATCACCATCAGGCGCTGATGGACAAGACCGACAACGCCGAGCATTATCTCTGGTATGCCGCAAAAACCGTTGAAAATGGCTGGTCGAGACCTATCTTGGTTCATCAGATTGAGTACAAGCTCTATGAGCGTCAGGCACTGACGGAAAATGCAACCAACTTTGAGCGAACCCTGCCGTCGCCGCAAAGCGAGTTGGCACAGGAAACTCTGAAAAATCCCTATGTCTTTGACTTTATCGAAATGCGCGACGACATTATTGAGCGGGAAATCGAGAATGAGCTTATCGCCAATATCGCCAAGACGATTATGGAACTTGGCACCGGCTTTGCGTTTTACGGCAACCAATATCACATTCAGGTCAGCAACGAGGATTACTACATCGACCTCTTGTTTTATAACATCAAGCTACGTTGCTTTGTCGTCATCGAACTTAAGACAGGCAAGTTCAAGCCAGAGTACGCGGGCAAACTGAACTTCTATCTCTCCGCTATCGACGACACGCTAAAGCACGAGTCCGACAACCCGTCCATCGGCATCCTGCTTTGCAAGGAGCGCGACAAACTGACCGCCGAGTATGCGCTGAAAGACATCAACAAACCCATCGGCGTGAGTGAATACAAGCTCTCTGATTTCGTGCCTGCGGAATTGATAGATACGCTACCCTCTGCCGAGGACATTGAAAGGAGGATAAAGGATAAGTATGAGGTCTAACTACGACAAGCTTGGCAAATATATTCAGCCAGTTGACGTGCGCAACAGCGCAGGAACAGAGGAAAATTTGCTCGGCGTAACCACGCAGAAGTATTTTATGCCGTCCATCGCCAACACGGTCGGCACGGACTTCTCGAAGTACAAGGTTGTGAGGCGCGGACAATTTACCTACGTCCCTGATACTTCGCGGCGCGGCGACCGCATAGCCATCGCACTCTTGCAGGACTGGAGCGAAGGGCTTGTATCCAACATCTACACGGTGTTTGAAGTGACGGACGAGGAAAAACTCCTGCCTGAATGTGATACAGAGGCGAGCCATCGAGGTGGTCACCGCCGATGGGGCAAAGTGGATAAAGACGCTGGTCAAGAGGCGGTGTCCTAATGCTAGGTGGGTGATGGATCCTTTCCACGTCGTCAGTTGGATGAACGATGCCTTAGACGCAGTGCGCCGCGAGGAATGGCAGGTAGCCAAGAAGGCTGCACGCGACGCTGTACCTATGCGCACCCGACCGGGAAGACCAAGCAAAGGCGACGAGACGACTAAGGAGGCCAAGGCGCTTCTGGCTGCTGCGGATGTCATCAAGGGATCGCGCTACGCACTGGTAAAAAATCCAAACGATCTCACTGACGGCCAGAGAGCTAAGCTGGACGAGGTGAGAAAAGCGGGCTCCCATCTGTTTCGGGCATGGGAGCTTAAGGAGGACTTGCGGGCGGTGTTTCAGGCATCTGATGCCGAGGATGCGGCCTCGCTGTTAGACGAGTGGCTTGCCAGAGCCAGTCGCTGCCGCATACCGCAAGTGGTGGCGGTAAACAAGAAGGTCAGGCGACGGCGTGACGACATCATAGCGGCGGTCGATCT
>JAIRQA010000121.1 GCA_031256715.1 Coriobacteriales bacterium
TATCAAAGTATTTGCCAAAAATAAAATAAGTAAGCGCGCTAAAGAAAAGCGAAAATAACAAAGATGGAACCAAAACAAGATTTTAGCCAACCGGAGCAATTTCTGCGCCCGCTAAAGAATCTAGGTTTAAGTCAAAACTAAAACTCGAATCCATACTCAACATAAAGGACGGAAAAAACACTGGCGCCTGAAAGGCAATATTTATCCAAGTCCAATAAAGCAATAACGCAAGGCATAGCACAGGTCTAGCACGAAGCGATGCTAACATTAGGCTTAAAACCCTGTGCCGCTGTGATTGTTTGTTAATCGAACCCGAAAGCGTCATATTGCGACTGTATCACATCTTGTGCGTCGTGTGTAACCAAAACACGGTTTAATTCTCACCCTAATGGGGTTAAATCACAGCTTAGGAGCAGAATTCACCCATCTGTTGCGTGGAATACAACTTGCTTGCCTGCAAGAATAAAAGAGTATGCAAAAGTGGGAGCAAGCGTTTTTCTTGATCCCGCCCCCACCCCCAAGCTGCCTAACTCAGCAGACTGTAAGCAAATAGCAGGCAGCGACAACTATTACAAGGAGGATTTTATGAGGAAGAAACTGGCATCTTATAACACCGCGAATAACCCAACAGCGGAGCCCACGAGCAACCCACCCAAGAACTTCGCTAGTAGCCAGTGCAAAAACCTAGCAAACGACCCCGTAAGCAAACAGGCAAGTGACCCCACAAGCAACCAGACTAGCGACCTAGTAAGCGCCATTAGCCGCCGGAAGTTTTTAGCTGGCGCTTCTGTTGCTCTTGGCTGTGCGGCAGGCGCGGCAACGACCTTTGGAATTTTTGGCTGTGCGCCAAGTTCGTCGCAAAATGCCACCTCTGGAGCAAGTTCTGGCGTAGCCACCGGCTCCTCAACCAATAATACAAGCTCCCAAGACGGTAATGGCAACACTTCTAACGCACCAAAAGTCCCTGCTAAAATTGATAAGACTTACGACACAGACTTGCTTATCATCGGCGGTGGCGGCTCAGGCTTGGCGTGCGCTGTGCAAGCCGCTCTAAATAAGACAGACTTTATTCTTATCGAGAAAAATAGCATCCTTGGAGGCAACGCGAACTTTGTTGAAGGCATGTTTGCCATCGGCTCGCAATTCCAAAAGCAGCAAGGCATTAGTATTACAGCGGCAGACATCACAGAGGCAGAGCTTTCACGCGGTCAGCATCGCCAAAATGGAGCGCTCTGGCTGGATTTATGCAACAGAAGCGCGGATAACATTAACTGGTGCCTAGAACAAGGTTGCCAGTACAGTGGCATTATCGACAACTATTATGGCGGTCTGTTCCCCACATTTCACTGGTTTAAGGATAATAAGTCAAAAGTTGGCTATGTAGAACCGATGATTAAACGTGTCGAGGAGCTTGGAACTGCCATTCACTTTAGCACTGCGGCTGATTCTCTGATTCTTAATAATGGCAAAGTTGCAGGTGCCTACGCAACAGGTCCAGATGGTGTAACCCAATATAACGCAAAGGCAGTTGTGCTTGCAGCAGGTGGTTTTGGAGGAAGCTCGGATATGATTGCAAAACAAGGCTGGGACACTGATGATATCTTTATAGTAGGCTCACCTAACGCAGCAGGCGATGGCTATCGTATGGCAACAGAGGCAGGCGCTTTAGACATGCTCGCAGACGCCGCTCAAAGCATACTTTATGCGATACCGGCATTCCCGCCAATAGACTTTGCCAATGATGCTGGCAATCCTATAAATGGCTACTTTGGCATCGCGGCAGGCGGTCCTGTACTTTGGGTAAATGAAATGGCTGATCGCTTTACACGCGAAAACCTTACTGATGACAATCTTGTCTTGCAATGCATACCCGGGAAGTCAAATAAACACAACTACTGTATCTTTGACGACAATATTCTTAAAAGCAAGTTTGCCACAACGCCAGAAGCAATGAAGCTTTTTGAGGATTCGCTTAAAAGCAACAACGGGAATAGTTTATATGCCGCTAATACTATTGAAGACTTGGCAAAATGCTTTAAGCATGACGCAAAAGACCTAGAGGCAACTATCAATCGCTATAACGAACTTTGCAATAAAGGAGTAGATGAAGACTTTGGCAAGCCAGCAGAATTGATGTTGCCCATAAATGGCGAACCTTACTACATCGCCAAACTAAGTTACAGTTTCTTCTTCTCTGTTGGCGGTCTTGCTACCAACAGAAAACGTGAAGTGCTAAATACAAACAAAGAGCCAATCGCCGGCCTTTATGCCATCGGCAATGATGGCAACGTTAACTACCGTAATGTCTACACCATCAACATGCCTGGTACGGCATTTGGCAATCAGGTTAACTCTGGCCGCGAAGCCGCGCAAAGCGTGCTTGAATACCTTAAAGGGTAGTAGTTAGTAGTTTGTAGTAGTTTGTAGTAGTTTGTAGTAGTAGCTAGTAGCAGTTGCTGCGCAAAATGCACTTGATTATTGATGATGCTAGTATAATATCTTGATATTATACTAGCATCTTTTTACCACCGTCTTGATAAATAAACTACATGCGGAGGCATTCTTGATGGCCTCAAAGGCGTTTCCTGTCTAAGGACTTAAACCAAGACTACCTGCCAGCCTACAATATTGCGTTCTTGTGTGCTAAAAACAATGGCAATCTTGTGTATCTGCTTGTTTGATGCTGCGTAAGAATCCGCATATCCTGATTCATTAATTTGAGACATTGCCTCTGCAAGTAGTTTGTTAATTGTTTGGCTAGGTGTGTCTACAGATTTGTTTGTTGAGTCATCTGCGTTTGCATTTAAGCTTTCATTTGCAAGCTTAAACTCGAAGATATATATAGCGTCTTTGGTTTGTACTACAGCATCGCTTCTGCCTTTGTAGCTGTGTTCTTCTACTTTAATAAACTGTCCCATTAACTTAAAGATGATATAGAAAAGAGATTGATAGTAATGTTCGTCTTGTTTGCCTTGCGCGTAGGGTACAGAGGCATAAAGGGATTTTAGGCGAGTTAGAAAGCTCTCTGTGTTTTGTGCCGCAAGATCTTCTTTAAAGAGCAAGGCACTAAAGTCGCTTACACTTGTATTATCATTTAGAAAAATTGGCAACAATTCTTTAAGAAAGCCATATTCTACTTCTTCATTAGGAAAACCCAGTGTAAGCGTGCCATCAAACTTATCAAAGCCTTTAATAGTTAGATACCCACTTTGGTAAAGCACAGGTACGGGGTTTGTTTGACCTACGCGAAAGCTATCTATCTCGCTAACTTCAATATGAATGCCGTCCTGAAAACGCAAGACATCAAAATGAGATTGTTCTATTAGCTTAATTAGAAAAGTTTGTGTGCCTGTCTGAAACCAGTACATGCCAAATTCCTGTTTTTTAAGCGTATTAAGTACGCTAAAGGGGTTATAAACATCAGGAGAATCTTCTGAGAAGTGATAGCCATCGTAGAGCTTTTTTAGGCGGGCAAGTGTATCTTCGTAAGTAACACCGTCTTTGTTAGCAAGAGCATTAATCTCTGGCACAAAATTATCTTCTAATTCTGTTTGGGTGATGCCACAAATGGCAGCATAGTTGTCTTCCATGCTAATGTCGCGCAAGTTATTCATACCAGAAAAAACACTTACTTGTGAAAACTTAGTTACGCCAGTTAAAAGCACAAAGCGCAGATACTCACCTGACTTTTTAATAACAGAGTAAAAGCCATGTAAGACAGCACGGTTATACTCATTTAACTCTAGATTATCTAATGTGTGTACAAGTGGGCTATCGTATTCGTCTATTAAAATGACAACGCTTTTGCCGCTTTTCTCAAAGGCTTTACGAATGAGTTCATCAAAACGCACTGCTACAGTTGATGCAATTTCTGTGATGCTAAATGCTTTCTCATAGACTTTAAGCCTTGAATCTAACACTGTCTGAATATCTTGTTCGCTAAGGTAGCTACTACCAGACAAATCTATCCTAATAACAGGATATGCTTGCCAATCTTGTTCTAGCTTATCTATTGCTAGTCCCTTAAACAGCTCACGCTTGCCACTAAAGTAGGCATCCAGTGTAGAGATT
>JAIRQA010000054.1 GCA_031256715.1 Coriobacteriales bacterium
GGACAGATGAACCGTCCCCGCGTCCGCTCCGTCTGCCCATGATGCATAATATTTTTTTGGGTGCGGGTTTTTCTCCAAACAGAAATTGAATCAACTTTTCGCTCGCAACCCTTTTACACAAGAAGGAGACTAAAAAATGAACAATTTGAAGAATGAAAATTCATCTGATGCATACGAGACATGGCTTGGTATGGATCGCCGTTCTTTTCTGAAGTTTGGTGGAGTTTCAGTAGGCGCAGCCGCCCTTGTAGGTCTGTCTGCCTGTTCTCCATCACAAGACAATAACGTAGCTGCACAAAAAACCCCTGAATCAGCTGAGGCAAATGGAATTTCTGCAAGTGTTTATGACACTGACATTTTACTTATAGGCGGTGGCTATGGGGCATCATGGGCAATGAGCGAAGCATGTAAGGCAGGTCAGAATATCCTTGTAGTAGATAAAGCTCCATATGGCTTTGGCGGAGCGTTTGGCATGAATTTTGATATCTTAATTACTTGGCCAAATGGCGCGCATTACAAAAGTGCAGAGGAAGCACCTAAGAGCCGCTACATTCGCAAGGAGAGTCTTTTTGCGAATACTGCAGTAGATAATGATATCGAGGCGGCAGCCGATGTTGCAGTATCTAATTTTGGAGAAATACTGTCAGATCGTAACGCAGATGGCACACCACACTGGATGTATGATGTTCCCCAGTTACCTCTTAGAGGTTTTGAGCACAGCATGACTCGCCATTGGGCAGATCATTTTCGTTCTCAAGATTTTGTAACTATTCACGATAGAACTATGATTACAGATTTAATTATTGAGAACGGTCAGTGTTTAGGTGCGGTAGGTATTCATTTGCCAACAGGGGAATATCGTGTATATCGAGCCAAGGCAACAGTGTCTTCTACTGGTGGCTGTACGCAGTTTTTTGGATGGCATTCAACTTCATGCACCTCAAATAATACAGCGGACAACACGGCAGACGTTGAGATGTCTATATTAAGACATGGCGGCAGAATTGCCGATGCTGAGTTCTCAACATATGATTTAATGGGTATTTATCCACGGAGCTTTGCGGCAAGCGAAGGTTCAATGGTGGGTGCAGACAGCGTACATTCGCGTGACCTTGTTGATAAAAACGGTAAGCCTCTTTATGAATATGATGAGATTGCCGAGAAAAAACTTCTTGACACACAGGAGGGCGTTATACAGGCGATGGCTTTAGTTGCGGCGCAGGGCAACGGAAGCGAAAACGGTGGAGTGTTTTTGAAGTGTACAGAAGAGTCGCTGTCTACAATGCGCTGGATGTATCAGCGCAATGCACAATTGCTTAAAGAGAAGTTTGGCTTTGACTTTGCTAAAGAACTGGTAGAGGTAGTTCCCGAAATGTATGAGCATGGTGGTCAGCCTTTGGTAGACGATAATGCTATGTGCGAAGATTTTAAGGGCTTGTTTGTTGTGCGAGCAAATTCGGGCAGTCAGGGAGGAAATCAAAATGTAACTAATCGCCGAATGGGACGATATGCAATGATAAAAGCGCTTGAGTATTCAAAGAGTTATAGTGCGCCTAAAGAAGTAACCTATGCGTCTGTTAAGACAGAAATTGAGCGCCTTGAAGATTTGCGAACAAGAAAGATAAATGGTTCGCTTAGACCGATTACCATTCGTCGTAGCATTCAGAATGCCTGTGTTATTGCAGCAAGCCCTGTTAGACCTACAGATGTTTTGCTTAAAGCACAAAAGGAACTTGAACGAATCCGCAAAGAAGATGTTCCCAAAATGGCTTGCGATGATGACAGTAGGGTTTATAACGCCGACTGGAAAGATGCCATTGAGACCCTGAATATTTTAGAATTGGCAAGATTAACAATAGAGGGCTCGCTTGTTAGAGAAGAAAGCCGCGACTCACTTGTGCGTCCGGAGTTTCCAGAAAAAGATGATGATAATTGGTTTTGTTCGATTGCTTACAAGATGGCAAATGATGGCACTTTGTCTTTTGAGAAGATTACGCTTTAGCAGTTACATATATGTAATGCAATAAAACTTAAGTAGAGGAGAAGAATATGAAGATTACAATTAAGCATTATGATCCATCAAAAGATGCAGCGCCTTATGATGTGTCTTACGATGTGCCCCATGAAGATGACTATATGACACTTTTACAGGCTCTTGTTTATATTCATGAAAATCTTGCACCATTGAGCTTTGACTATATTTGTCGTGGTCGCATGTGTGGTCGATGCGCAATGATGCTGGACGGCAATCCTGTACTTGCGTGTGTTGAGCCAATCTCTGAAGGTAGCCACGCAGTAGAGCCGCTTGCCGGCTTACCTGTTGTTAAGGATTTGATTGTGGATAAAAGCCAGGTGCAAGCAAAAATATCAGAGACATACAAACGCGTTCGAGTTTCCCCTTTGACTGAAGATGATTTGCAAGTCTATAACCAAAATGATTCCGACGATCTTTTTGGCATTCAGTATTGCGCGCGATGCCAAGTATGTACAGCCGCATGCCCCGCAAGAAAAGTAAACTCCGCTTATATTGGTCCATCGCATATGCTTGGCGTCGCGTTCAGGCATTTTGACCCCTATGATCAAGCAGACAGGATAGTTGAAGCTGTTCAGGGCGGGCTTTGGTCCTGCATCATGTGTGGCAACTGCACAAAGGCATGCAATCAACTGGAGATTGACCATCTAAGGGTTTGGCAAAAACTACGTGACGAAGCTATGGATAGAGGATTTTCAGACAAGAAATAGCCTAGCGTGGTGGTACAGACGTCTTGTCATTATTTAGAGATACATTTGGACTTTCGCCTTTAACTTAACGCTTCATACAGTGGCTTGGGCACACAGTTTGTAATGTAAGCAGCAAACTCTTCTGGTGTAAGTTTCATGCCAGATGAAAACCAAGATTGTATGCTGCGATCAAATAAGTCGGCGAAAGTACGAATGTAAAAAGTCAACTCTGCTGTTATTTGAATATGCCTGTAGTCACGAAGCGTTTCTGTAAGAATATCTTGTCTGTGTATATTTGCTGGCTGCAAGTTGTGATCTGGCAACCCGTTTTCTACGCTAAATGAGAAAAACGTTTGCTCGCGCCTAAGCAGTGTAAAGAAACCAAGAACGCCATCATGCCAAGTTAGACTTCGTCCAATCTCTGTGAGGGTAACACTGTCGCAATAATAAACGTACCAATAAGAGATGTCATACTTTGAATCAAAATACTTATAAAAGGTTTGCCTAGAAATAGAGCAAGCAGCACAAATGTCACTTACGGTTAGAGTTTTTATGGGAGCATTAACCGCGTGCAGAATCCTCATGCGTTGCTTGTATCCCTCAGGAAGCTCGATGAATTTCGTGTTCATGGATGAGTCCTTCTTAATTGTTATTTCATAAAATAAGTATCACAGTGAGAATCTGGTGTGTTCCGACCCAAAAGGCGGACAAAAGTACGGGGCTAGCTTCATTGGGTGGTGGCTGCACAAGATTATTGCCGAATCAAATTGTCTGATGCCTTGCTTAACCATTATTGAAGTAACGTCATCGTTTGTCACAGACAAGCCTTTCGTCTCGAAATACCTTTTGTTCAAGTGTTGTGACTTTAGCCATTTCACAAACCTTACGAGCACCTAAGGAGCAACTTTTATTTTAGCATTTCTCAATTAAAACAACATCAGCACAGTGAGCAAAGGAAGCTTAGATGGTTAAATGACATCCGTACCGCAAAGCACTTTTCGCTTCGGATGACATCCAATCTTCAAACATCAAACGCTAAACATCACTCATTCAAACATCACTTATAATTAGCTGCGCACCAGAGACTATTCTGTAGATGTGGGGGAGGGGTGTGGGGGCTTAGATTAGTAACCTTTAGTTGCTGAGTAGCACGACGGTTTGCTCAAAAATAACTTCGCAAAACTAAATGAGCGTCACCGGGTAGGTCCAGGCTTTGTTAGTTAGTGGTAGGAGTTCTTTTGCCATGCAGATTACTGCACCACGTTCTACCTGCTTGTTAGGTATTTTTTCAAGGCAAGAAAACGCTTTGACATCATTGCTATTTGGATCGCTTGTCGTTTTAATCTCAATTGGATATAGCGTGTCGCCTTCCTCAATAATTATATCTACTTCTCTTTTGTCTTTGTCCCGATAATAGTACAACGGAGGTCTAGCGCGACCATCATTATAATAGCTTTTTAGAACTTCCGAAAAAGCAAAAGTCTCAAATAGGTGACCCCACATGGCACCGTTTGTCATCTGCTCTGGCGTGTTCCATCCCAGTAGCCAACAGGCCAGACCGGTATCCAAAAAGTAAAGCTTAGGCGCTTTTACCATGCGCTTGTTGTAATTGTTGTAGTATGGCTCCAGCAAATAAACTAATCCGCTGGATTCAAGTGCAGACATCCAAGAAGCAATGGTCTTACCGTCCTTTCCGCATATTTGCGCAATGGTGCTAAGGTTTGCCATTTGCCCTGTTAGCGAAGCGACCGTGCGAACAAATTTGATAAAAGCCGACTCGTCGCGGATATTTAGCACATCACGAATGTCCTTCTCGACATAAGTCTGAAAATACGAGCTGTGAAAATCTGTCCAGTCGTCTATGCTTGCGGGATTTTCGTGGAGTTCTGGGAAAAACCCAGTGTGAATGCGTCTTATTATTTCATGGTAGTCGTATGGCTGCGCGCCTATTGCTATTTTTGCGGCGTGTTTGTTTGTGGGCAAAAATATTTCGCGGCAGGGATTTTCATCAAGCTCACGCACAGACAATCCTAACATTTTGATTATTCCCGCTCTGCCGGCAAGACTGTCGCTAACGTTTTTCATCAAACTTAAACTCTGTGAACCAGTGAGATAGAATAGACCTTTCTTGCTGCTATTGTCTGCGTAGTCCTTGATGTAGTCAAACAGCTCAGCTGCCTTTTGAATCTCATCAATTATTATTGGTGGCTGGTTGATATCTAAAAACAGTGAAGGGCTCTCTTTTGCACTCTCTCTAATCAGAAGGCGGTCTAAAGAGATATAGTTAACGCTGTCTAAGCTAGTTTTTAGCATGGTAGACTTGCCTACTTGGCGAGCGCCAGTAAGCACGACCGCCGCCTTCCTTTTGGCAATACGCTTAACTACTGCTTCTATATGGCGATGAAAGTACATGTAGCCTCCAAATTGCGACTTTTTGGGAATACAATTCCATTATAGTCGCTTATCTTGATGAGAGCAAGCTGCCGTAGCAAAATTGCAGAAAAGGCTTTTGCGTCAGCCAACGGCGCTCTTAGGGTACCCGAAGAGCTGCTATTTGTCGTTGACAAAAAGCACAATCATTTCATTGCATTTGAGGTGGGAAAGATATAAGCAGGAGGGAGATAGTCGTAAATGCTATAACCTGTGAACAGCGATATACACTACGGCTGCAATGAAGTTTTGGACCAAAATACAGCAAAGGCAGATGGTGAAGGAAGTAGGGCGCTAATGAGTGAGTTGTGGGATGAATTTTGCTACTTGATTGGCAAACATGCGAGTCATTTTTCGTCAGAGCGGGAATTTCAAGTTGAAGCAGAAAACATGTTTGAGAAGTTGGGTTGGTCGCGTTTCAGGGGCGAAATTGTCTCACAGGTGGCGATACCTATAGGTTCAGCGCACAGTTTGCGACCTGATATCATTCTTAGACATGACAGCAAGGATGTGATTGTTGTTGAGCTGAAGAAGCCGAGTGCAGGCATATGTGATAGGAATGCCACCCAGCTCGTTTCCTATATGCTTCAGATGAAGTTGCGGTTTGGACTATTGATTGGCGATGGCGTTCAGCTTTACTATGACAAGTCAGATGATGACGAGCTGCCTTGCGTGGTCTTGAATTTGCAGTTGCAGCCAGGTAGCGAGCAAGGGGAAGACCTATTGCGACAGCTGTCTAAACAGGCGTTTGTGGCAGAGGATTTTGGAGCTTACTGCGAGCTGCTTTACGAGAGCTTGCGCGACGAGCAGAGCGCTGAGGATTTAACCTCATGGCTGGTTTCGGCAGATGGCAAGGAGTATATTACTAAGACTGTTTGTGACGACCTTGCTGTTAAGCATGGACAGCATATAGCGGATACTGCAATTAAGCGTCTGAACATCAGCGCAAGCAGGCGGCAAGCAGCTTGTGTAACGTTGCCGCAAACATGGCACAGCACGGCTGTAGACGAAAGTGACATGTTAACACAAGAGGCGCTTTTCGTTTCTGGTGTCAAGAATCAGGTGAACGGCTCACCGTATATAAGCGAACCTGTTGTAATAGGTGAAAAAACGATTGAGACCTGTAAGCGCAATGGGGAGTTATTTCAGGAATTTGTAAGACGTACTCTTAGGATTTTGCTAAACAGTAATATGATTCCGCAAGAAGAGTTGGCTCGTTTGCAGACAAAGGAATATTCTAAGAAGATGCTTGGACTTGAGTTTCCTTTGCTTGAGACCAACACAACTAAGCTGTGCGACAGGGCAGGGCATAGAAGGTATTGGGCGAATCCGATCTCTGGAAAATATTATGCCACAAACGATTGGTGGAAGCAGAAAATGTACATCTACGAACCAAAGTTCGCAGCTTGGCTAAAGCATATTGCTGAGCTAAACGTCTAGGGGAGCCTCAAGGTGAACTGATATGCCCTGTGAGGGTGAACACAGGGCGGACAGATGAACCGTCCCTATGTCTGTTTCCTATGTCTGTTTCTATGTCTGTTTCCTATGTCTGTTTCCCTGCTACATTGCATCATATTGCCGTCAAAGAGTACACTTGGGTTATCAGAAAACCGATAAGCCTGTCATGTTGTCTAAAATGCTATGAACCATAATGGGTATGAGCAACGAACCGGATTTCTTATAAAGAAATGCAAACAAAAGGGTTCCAAAAATTCCGGTGCCAACTACATACGAAAATAAAGAGGACAAATCCTGGTTGAATACGATGACACCAAAAAGACTATGTGCAAAGCCAAATATGATTCCGCTGATGATAATGCTGCGTTTTTCTCCCAAGCTAGCTAATAGCTCTTTATAAAGAAAGCCTCTAAAGGCAAGCTCCTCAGAAAATGCAATGAAAATAAGGTAATAGATTGCCGCGTATAGGCTACTTAACGTAAGCCCTTTTGCAATGGTTATAGCCAGAAATATTCCCAAAGAGACAAGCAGAAACACTTGCCATCCTTTCCTTGCTTGCTTTAAAAAGCCGGGGATAAAACTGACAATCTCTTGCTTAAGGGCATTTAAAAACAGGAACACACACAACAGTAGCATTGGCATATTAAAAAGGATAGACGTAGCAAAATTAGATGCATCAATTTTAGATGCGGGCACTATAAGGTTAAAGTGGATAAGGTAGTAAGATGATACAACGGAAATCAAAATATAAACCGATATCTTTACGATAGCCTTAAATACCTTCTTCCAATCTGTTGGGAAATCTATTTTCATTAAAAATCCTCCTTACGCTTCTCATACTTAGCTCAAATCATAATAATATTGGTGAGAAAGAACCCAGAGTCATGGCATAGAACGATTCTGGGCTCTTTTAACACTTTAGGCAAGTCAGTAAATTGTCAAGAGATAATGTTAGTGAATGCTAACTTAAATATCAAGGCAACGCTGAGTCTTTAAGATGAGATGAGACAGTTGAGGTTTCTGTTCACGCCCCCCCATGCGTCATCCTGAGATTGCCGTTGCGGCAATGCTCAAGGCTCTGACACTTCGGTCTTGCTAACTAGATCCTGAGCTCTCGCTTTGTTCGCCTCAGGATGACATGGGGTAGGGCGTGAACAGAAACCAGTTGAGACCGTTGAGGCCGTTGAGACAACCAGACGATGCGACCAGACGCAACAACCAGACGAGGCAACTAAACGCGCCAACCAGATGATGGTTAATACTGTGTATTTATACTGTTTTAGTAGAGGCGTGACCTGCATTTCTACACTTTTGGTAGATGCAATCTGCAAGCTGTCCTGCCAAAATATTCCAGTTCGTATATCGCGTCACACGCTGTAGGCGCGATTCTTGGCAAGACTTTGCAAACAGTTGTTGGCAAAAGTTAGATTGAAGCACTGGCGCTAAAACAGGGAGCCCGGTTGCTGCACTGACGCTAAAACAGGGAGCTTTGTTAAAGTGCAGCCATTGGCACCTAACGCTGACCGCTGTGCAGCAATTGGCACCTAACGCTGACTGCCGTGCAGTCATTGGCATCTAACGCTGACCGCTGTGCAAATATTGGCGCATATGACCAGTGTGACCAGGACAATAATGGTACGAATAGAGCGAGAGGAGAAAGCAATGCAGGACAATCAAGGCAAAATAATGCAACCGGAGCAGTCGCGGCGCGACTTCATTAAAGCTGTGGGCAGCTTTGGGCTGGCGCTAGGCGCGCTTTCTGTGGCCGGCTGCTCGGCAAAGACGCCAGACAACGACATCGCACAAAACGTTAGCGATGTGAAGTGGGACGAGACTTGGGACGTTATTGTAGTCGGCGCCGGTCTGGCTGGTACATCTGCCGCCGTTACGGTAGCCACAGAAGGCAATGGGGCGAAGTGCTTGCTTTTAGAGAAGGGCGCGTCGTCGGCTGGTGGCGGGAACTCGCCATTCTCGTCTGGTTATGTGCTTTACGCGAATAGCGCCAAGGATATCGCAGTTTATTGCAAGGCATTGCGCGGTCATATGACTAACACTCCAGACGACGTCATAGAAGCTTATGCCGAGGGACTAACAGAGAACCTGCAGTGGGCATACAAGCTAGGGCTCACAGATGATATGATTCGCATTGACAGTGTAGAGAAGCTCTCCTTCTCTTTTTGCTGGCCGGAATACCCAGAGCTGCCAAATTGTGATGCGATGGGGACATTCATCATGGCACCGGCCAATATGTCTAACGAAGACTTTGTGAAACTTGACCCTGCCGAGACGCACATTGCTCAGTTCATGGCCAAAAAAGTTACGGAGTATCCCGACCTCATCACCGAGCTTGTTAACGCGCCGCTTACAGGCCTTGTTCAAGATCCTCAGAGCAAGGCGATCCTTGGTGTAACATACACATATAATAATAAGCTAGTATATGCTAAAGCTAGTAAAGGTATAATTATGTGCTGCGGTGGATTCGAAAACAACCAGCTTATGGTGCAAGACTACCTTTCTATGGCAAAAGCATACCCGCGCGCCGGCATGCACAACACGGGCGACGGCCACATCATTTGCCAAAAGGTAGGCGCATCGTTTTGGCATATGAACGCTTATGCTGGCTTCTGGAATAATATTCGCAAACTGGATGATTCCGAGATGGGCAAATATTTTGGTGTTGATAAGGGCTCTGGCATCACGGTGAGCAAGGGAGGTCGTCGTTTTTACATGGACTGGGACGCTTGCGTGCTTAATGACTGGCCAGGCCAGGAGCGTGGTGACACGCTGGAGACATCTGTGGGCTGCCGCCATGGGCACTTCCAGTTTGGTGGAGAATGGCCGCACCTGCCCATGCCTCAGGAGAGCTGGTTCATATTTGACTCTGCTCATTTAGAGAAGGCATATGGCACAAATGGCACAGATCCTGTTGCTGATGGCTTTGGCTACAAAACTGATACAATTGCTGAATTGGCCGCAAAGACAGGCGTACCTACTGCCGAGTTAGAGGAGACTGTAAGAACCTGGAACGAGTATTGCGCCAACAGACGCGACCTCTCGTTTTTCCGCCCGCCTGAAACTTTGGCGTCTATAGAGGTCGCGCCGTTTTACGCGCTGCGTTGCGCCCCTGAGTGGATAAACACAGACGGAGGGCCTGTACGCAATGCCAAGGGGCAGATTCTGGATCTGGATGGTAACGTAATACCAGGGCTGTATTCGGCAGGCGAATTTGGCTCGGTGTGGTCAGAAATGTATCAGGGAGCCGGCAACCTTGGCGAGTGCATGGTTTATGGGAGAATTTCTGCTAGGAGCTGCCTGGCAAGTTAACACAAAAACCTTATACAAAAAATTTCAAAGATGTATACTGGAAACATATATTTTTGCTGGTTCGCTTTTATCACGTAAACAGATAGATCGTGTGGGCGAACAGACAGGGAGAGAGAAGATGCGGAAGACCAATTATGTGCTCTGTGCCGTAGGGCTTGTCTTTTTCATGCCGCTGCTGCAGCACAATTTTTTTCACACCACTTGGTTTGAACGCTTCGGAGAGACACAAAATCTGCTTTATGCGGTATTTCTAGCCGTACTCGTTGCGTCCTCGGCAATCTGTTATCTTCAACGCCAGCGATTCGAGCGAGCCGTCGCTTGTGGCAGCTTTTTAGCATGCGCAAACGCGATCTTCTCGGTATTAATATTTATTTTACTGTGGCACACGAATGCACCAAAGTCGCCTTTAGAGCTTGCAGGAGCGATAGTCTTGGTTGCTGCCATGGGGATAACTTTTGTACTGGGCTGGCTAAGCTGGGCGGTAGTTGTCAGTCTGCCTGTGCAGGAGGGCGCGACGCGCACGGTTATTTTAATAGTTGTGTCTGCTGCGGCATTTGGGCTTGTGTTTGTCTCGGATATATTTGGGCATCAGGTATATCGTATTCTTGCATATGTCTGCCTACCAGCCTCTAACTGTATCTGTCTATGTATTAACGGTCAAATTAAATGCCAGCCAGATGACACCCAAAACGACGCCCAAAACGACACACAAAACGACACACAAAACGACGTCCAAAACGGCGACAGTAACGTTAGTGGCGGCATTGGCGAAGGCGTAACCTGGGACAAACGCTTAAAGCTGCTCTTTTGTGCCTTTGCCATCGCACAGTTGTCACATACCATCTTCTATTTCATAGACCACGACTTCGACTACGTCTGGGACACGCCATTCGCGCTTACAACCACACTCATTAGCTTCTTTTTAATGATACTTTTTCTTGTAGTTAGGCACAAGCATGGTCTTGGGTTGAACTCTAAGGCAGTTTGGGGACTTGGCATGGCTCTGATTGTTGGTTTCTTTATGGGCGTACTTCTTACAAGCATCTTTGAACGCTTCGCGTCTGGGTCGGTCTTCTTTGCCGCAGGTCTGACGTTGTCTGTACTGCGCTCCTTTAACATATTGCTATTAATTATCCTTATTGGCGAGAGTTACCAACGCAACATTTCGGTTGTGCAGGCCTTTGTCATCTACCTTGTGTGTGTACAGGTGATACCATATGCCGTATCCTATTGTCTGATGCCTGTGCTTGCACAGGTCTTTCCATTTCTGCAGGCAATAGACTTAAACCTTTACTCACTGTTTGCCAGTTTTCTAATGGTGCTTTTGCTGACTGTATTTTTGATCGTCTTTGCCAGAAGCAACAGTTTTAACTCTATTTTTTACGAGCACGAGACATCAGGCAACCTCGAGCATGAAGCTGCCTGTGATATGATCCGCGACAGCGCAGGTCTTACTGCGCGGGAACGCGATGTGCTTTATTATCTTAGCCAAGGATATACTGCCAAAAAGATTAGCGAAATTCTTTTTGTAACAGAGGGCACAGTTCATTCTCATCGCGTACGCATCTATTCTAAAATGGGAATACATTCTAAGAACGAGCTAATAGAAACTGTGAACAGGCATGCATTGTTAGAGAATCATGACTAGTTTGTTTTTGTGGGAATGAACATGGTCATTATTCCTATCGGGGCATATATGGGAATCGCGTTTTCTATGAATGCCTTTGCGGTTGAGGAGAAAGGCAAGCTGGATCACCTTTATTTGTCGCTGCCGCTGTCGAGGAGCAATATTGTGCGCGGACGCTTTGCCTTCGCGATATTCCTGCTTGTCGTGGCACTCGTGGTATGCGGGTTAACGATTGCACTGACATCACCCAGCTTAGATTTTTGGCTTTTTGGTAATGTTGGTGGCATGTCATTTAAGTTGCAGCCTAAGATGATTGCGCTAATCTGCTGCCTTGGGTTTGCGTTTGGCAGCTTTATGAACCTGAGCATGTATCCTATCATGTTTAAGATGGGATACGAGAAGGGCAAGGTCTTTGGGTTCATCATCCCGGCATTCGTGTCTGCGGCGCTGTTTGGAAGCTTGGGTGTTCTGATGGGCAGTCGCATGGAGTTGATATTTGGCTGGCTTGTTTATTTGGCAGATAACCCTGTTTTTGTTGGCGCGATAATGTTAGGCATTGGCGCTGCGATGTTTCTAGTCTCCTATTTTGTGTCGCAATGGTTTTATAGCAGGCGGAACTTATAATCTAGGAGATTGAAAGATTTGTTCAGCAATGACGTAGCTTAGAGTTTTCGCGTAGCAGCGGGATCATATTGTTAGTAATTTCTAGTCTTAAAAAGCAAAACCCGCCTAGCGAAAATAGACGTAACTGGCATTTCAAAGTATAATCATTGTTGTCGTTAAGAAAGGTTTGGTAATTCTTGCATGTCAGAAGCAACTAAAATGAAAAGATTTATCACAAAAATAGAAGACACAATCATAAAGTCAATACGGAGATTGTTATTACGAGATAAATCATTTTCTATAATATCTAATAATTGTTGGGGAGGATTCGTCTATCAGTATTTTGGCATGCAATACAGGTCGCCATTTGTAGGTTTGTTCTTATTTTCAGATGATTACTTAACTTTATTAGAAGACTTTGCAAAATACATGGAAACAGAAATGATTTTTATAGACCCATTAGAAACAAAATATAAGGACGAGCTCATTAAACTAGAGACTTATGGAACGTATCCAATTGGAAAATTAAGTGATATTGAGATTCATTTCTTGCATTATGAAAGCAATGAAGAAGCGGCAAAAAAATGGAATCAAAGGAAAGCAAGAATTAATTATTGCAACTTAGTTATTAAATATTGCGATAGAGATTTGGCTACAGCTGAAAGCATATTCCGTTTTTCTGAGTTGCAGTACGAAAAGAAAGTTGTTCTGACAGCAAAAGAATATCCCTATAAGTGTTGTATGAAATTGCGTAACGAGAACGGTGAGTTTGTCAAAAACGAATGGGAGAATTTTCTGAAAACTGTAAACGTAATTTCTTTTATGAATAAGCAAAAATGGTGAAAGTGCGTCAGTATTATGCTGGCAACTAGCATCAAATAGGGCTGAACAATTTTGCTTTTCTGTTGAGAAGTAAGTGTACATATTGCACTTTTTACATTTACGAGAAATGTATTAGAAATGTATGAATAGTTGTAGCACGGCAGTTCTTTTCGCGCCTGCCTGTGCCTCTTCACATCCTTTGTCGTCTGGGAACCTCATATATTTCGCTCAATCTTTTTGCGGACAATTTCTGTGTTAAACCCCGGCGGAGTTGGTTTGAATGCTCCGCTTTTTTGAAGAGTATAATTCTTAATTTGGAACTCGCGCAATTCCTGAATGGCTATCTCGCCAATCAGCAGTGAATGATTCATGCCGCCTTTTACGACGATAAGGTTGCGCTCTTCGCTTTTTCTCGGTTGCGTAATTCGGCTATCTCCAAATTCGGATGTGTTTACCTGAACGAAATAACAATGCAAGTCACGCGCCAGCGATTCAACGATGTTCCCAAAGTAGTTTACGTCTCTGTTGCATTCAACGGCGACCACCATATCCGCCCATGACATAAACTCGGCACGATCATTAATAGAAGCCAATTCGTAGCAACAATACACCGGGAAATAGCAGTCGTGCCAACGGTAAAGCGGTCGCTTGTTATCTTCAGACGAGATTTCTTTGTCGTCCTCACGCGGGATTCTGTACCCATAACCTTCGATTATGCGTTTTTCCTCTGGGGAATAATGCTTTTTTAGTTGGAAGAACATCGCGGAAGTTGGAATGGTCTTGAAGTATTTGAATGGCAGAATAACAGCCGTAAGATTGTGTGCAGCATCTCCTGCTATCACGTGTTCTACGCCTGTGACAATCGCAAGTCCCTCACGGGCAGCCTTTGAAGCTAGGAACGGCAACCATTCAAGCGGAACATAATTTTCGGGAAATACGAGCATTTCCGCCTTTTCTTTGATTGCATCATTTACTAAATTAGCCAAGGCGCGATATCGTTTATAGTGCCGGTTTGGTTTTCGCCCTTTCAAAACGTCATCTAGATTAGACACATCGCCAACGTTTACGTTTGCAATTGCGATTCTGAGCTTATTGCTCACAGCATCGCCTATGACAATAAGGTGTTCATTGTTCGTCCCTTTGAAAAGAGGTGCTTCCTTGTCTTGCTTTTGTATTTCCTGTATGTATTCACTGACAGCAAACTTCTTTTTTGTATCGCTATTCGGGCAAATCGTAGAGAGCAGCATTTCAAATGAAATGTCATGTGCTTGACGGAAATAAGGCAAATAGTCATATTGCTCAGTCGGGCAAGTATTTCCAGCACAGATATAATTGAACGAATCTGTGAAGTTGGTGAAATTGATTGTGGTATCGACGCTCTCATCAGAAGGGCAACTAACAATTTCGTTTGGGATGGCCATTACATACTTGTTGCTCATTCTGGTTTCGAGGTAAGCTTGCCGTCGCGACACTTTTTTAGTAGCGGGAATTACCTTTTTGACCTCTTCGCCCCATAAAAGCGAAAGCACACGATTCAGAGTTGCGTCAAAATGACGATGCAAACTTTCGCGTAATGCATCCGGCGGTTCGTTTTTGTCGGAATTTTCAAAGCGAATTGTCACAGCGTCAATGGCGGCATGAACCTTTTTGGAAAACCT
The DNA here is from genome assembly GCA_031256715.1 of Coriobacteriales bacterium. Lineage (GTDB taxonomy): Bacteria > Actinomycetota > Coriobacteriia > Coriobacteriales > UBA8131 > JAIRQA01. The sequence goes on from JAIRQA010000054.1 coordinate 14,644, forward strand.
GTCAAATCCGGCATAGTCCTTGTCGGTGATGAAAATCTCAAAAACACGCTCCCAAAGAATGTAGTTGTCAATTAATTCGCGGTCGTTGAACATCTTTCCTATAATCTTTGTAAAGCGTTTTGTGCTGCCGTCGTCTACCAAACTGCTGGCCACGCGGTATTTGCCAAGAAATTTTGACAGCTCAAATTTGTCCATGGAGATCTCTTTTATCCCACGAAGCTTATTAACAGTGGCATCATTGTCAATACGATAGAATTCGCTGAAATCATCCTGAGAAAACGCCTCTCCGACTTCGGGCATCAGCCGAAATTCGCTGACATTCTCGTGGATTTCTTTTTTGAATCGGTTCAGTAAGGCTCTGGAGTTGTTGTCGGCAAACAAGGCAATAATACGTGTCTTTTCTGCCTGGAACTCCAACTTGCTCTCTTCCGATAAACAAAATGGCTTGCACACCCGATATGAGACATTATCAGATGGGTCGCATGTTTCATCAGCTGAACATGCAGGCTCTGCATCTGTTGACCGTTCAACGAATGATGCGGATTTTTTTCGCCTCTCTTTGCCGAGATAATATTCGATTACCGATTCTTTTGTGGGAGTATTTTCTCGTGCCTTTTTATAAATTAAGCTGCCTTTTTCAATTTTCTCAACGATAATGATGTCGTCCACATAGCGCCCGTAATAACTGGGATTCCAGAAGTCAAGAATGCCTTGGTCGAAGTTGTGTAGACACCAGTTGGAAAGTACCGCAGATGGCAAAAAGCCAATTGGGAGCACCACACCGTTATGTTCTATACCTTTTTCCGTTAGCACCTCTGTATAGCGTTGCATGATGGAAAATACAACCGAATGAAGAAAACGATTTGAGATGGAATCCTCTTTTTCAATCAGTTTTGAAAACACTTCTTCTGTCAACCCTACCTGATAATAGAACTTTTTTAAATCCAGCGTCAAAATTAACGCATCATGTCCTTTGGAAAGGAGGTCTTCCGCACAAGTGAGTCCAGCGTCACGCCACAAGGAATACTGAGCAAAATACGGCTCGAACAGGGCGGGATTTGAGATTGGTTCTCCGTCATCATTCCAGATTAAGGACGAACGCAAACGATTGCCGCGTGCCTTGTCAAAGCACATTTCGTCCAGCCGTTTACCAAACGCAAGTATCCACATGATGCCAAGAATGTGTCCAGCAACATCCATGTCAATGAAGTATTGCAAGTCCTCAACTATAGCAAGTTCTTTTGGATTGCCTACGCTAATAACAGAATCTTCATCATGTTTTGAGGTACACATTCTCTTCGGAAACGGCAAGACAGTGATGGAATTCAGAATCTCTTTAATAAGCGGATCATCATCAGGCAACCCCTTGCTTTCATAAGCGGTTGCAATAGCAGCCATTTTTTTCTTAAAATCATGCGCAACTTCAAACCCTACAACCTTGTCGCGCAACGGTAAGGTTGTTTTATCAAAATAAACATGCGCTTTCAACTTGCGAAATGCGATTCTCACAATGTCAATGGTGTCCATTAAAGCCCTTCCCGCCTTACCAGGCGTGTTTCTTGAAGTCCTCACCTTGTTCAAGTATCTACTCGAACACACTTCATCATTGTTCACAGAATGATATTTATTTGCGACGAGGACGATTATGCCCACTTTTTGCTTAGTCTTTAGGGCCTCACGGTTAGTCCAATCGACGCATTTTGACTTGTTGTCCGCAATTAGCTTCATCTTACGAGAGAGTTTAATCGGCTTTCATGCTGATGCTTTAAATCGTATTTTTCACGCTGGCATTGAGAATCTCGTAAAACGCTTTCGCGACTGCCTAGAGCGTGTCTAAACCAATGTTCCGTTGTTACTTTGACGCTTCTTTCTAGCATTAGGTGACGCAGTCTATTATACCAAATCTATTCTACCAACTTACTTAGCCAGTACCTGACATCAACATGTGTTTTATAAAAATGCACGTGAAATCAGCCGTCCTGTGTCCACACCAAAATGGTGTACGCAGGGTGGAAAGATGAACCAGCAGCCTGTGTAAAATCGCCTGTGTTAAAACTTCAGTTTCGCTCTGCACGGACTTGACTGCAATCTCCTTGCAGGCAATTTTAGATTCTGAATCAAGTTCAGAATGACGCGTTCATTTAGATTCTGAATCAAGTTCAGAAAGACGTGTTAATTTAGATTCTGAATCAAGTTCGGAATGACGTGTTAATTTAGATTCTGAAGCAGGCTCGCAATGACGATTCGCAGAGTTTTTAGACATGCTTGTATAACTCTACCGCTTTCTTCTGAACTTGGGTTTTCTTGTTAGTTGACTAAAGGCGACCAAAGGCATGGCTACTGCCGCGAGTGAAAGTGACATCATCAAACCAGGTAGTAGTAAAAAATCTCCTGTTTTGGGTAGACCAAGGTTGTTAGAACCGCCATGTTTGTAAAAACTAAGGTCGATACCAGCTTCACTGCCAGTCCCGCCATTTATGCCGCCAATGCTAGCGTCAAACTGTGAACCAATCGCAAATACGGCAATAGCGCTGCCGCTAAAGTTCCCGTCTGTCTTGGCTACCGCGGTTACGGTTGCGAAGCCAGTATTAATATTGTTTGCGTAATTAAGCTCATACTCGCTGCTGTTAACATTAATGCCATCAACTTCTATTGCTAGCACGGTAGGCTTAATTGCGGTGCCTGTATACGCAAAAGCTGTGTTAGATAGTGTGATAGAGGCACCAGAAAGTGATCGTTTAAGGATGCTAAAGGTCACGGTTTTGCTACCGGTATAGTTGCGTTTGCCTGTAAGCGTAACTGAACCGCTTTTCTCGCCAGCCATAATATTTGTTCCATAATTGATATCATAATCGCTTGCTATTATAGTTGCATCATCGCTAACATCTACAACTGGACATAGCTGTTTACCAGTGTAAATTGGATTATTGCTGACGCTAAGGCTAACGTTTGCTATGTCGCGTGGCGCTACGCTAATATCAATCTGCTTACTTGCTTGTGCGTATATGTCATCTGCGGCCTTGGTTACTGTAATGGTTGTCTGTCCGGCACCAACAATCGTTATGCTTGCTCTTGCGCCAGTAACCGCGCCAATCTTTACAACACCATTGTCGTTAATTGCACTAAACTTAAGGTCACCTGAGCCACTGCCTCCATTTGCAGCAATGGTAAACTTGGCATCGCCATAGTTAATCTGCTCTGGAATGCCGTTTATTTCTAGTGGCTGTTGCTGACTTAGTACCACAGTATGCAAAAGCGTCGCACTGCCAGAAAGATAGTAGTCTGGTTGCCCAAGATACTCGACGCTAAATTGATGTTCGCCCACACTAAGTGCGCCCACCTGCATGTTAGCTTCGCCCAGAGAATTTAATGGTATGGCATTGCTTATCGCTTCACCATCGCAAAAGAATCGTACATTTCCCTGAGGTACATTACCGTTGCCAGCTGGGGCAACAATGCAGTGAAGCGTAATGTTATCTAGTGTCGTGGTGCTGCCAGAAATGTCACCAGAGGCGTCGTCAGATTTAACAACAGATATCCTACCAGAGGCGTCGTCAGATTTAACAACAGATATCCTGCCAGACGTGTTGTCTGATTCGCCAACAGATGTCCCACCAGACACGTCATCAGACTTGCCGCCATATGCGCTAAGCGCCACATTAGGTGCTGCACTTACTACACTAACAAGTTCTGATGTGACGCTGGTTGCCAAGTAGTTGTTGTCTTCAGCCTTGCTGGCAGTAATAGTAAAAGTGCCTGCCTTGTGAAAACTAATGCTTTCGTTTACTATGCTTGCAACCGTCGTGTTGCTAGAAGTATAACTCACAGATCCTGTGCCACTGCCGCCAGTGGTTTGCAATGCTACAGGGGTGTCTCCATAGGTGTAGCTTGCTTTAAGACCGCTGATTTCAAGTGGGAGTTGCAAGGTTTTCTCGACATGAAAATTAACATCAAAAGCCGCCGAAACGCCGTTGTCGTTGCTTACTGTGACTGTGGCATTGTATGTTGAGCAGCTAAGTCCTGTGATGGGAAAGACACTGAAGCGCTCGCTTAAACCTGGGGCGACATCTGTAAGCTCATTTGAACTTAGCGAAAAAGCAGACGCGTCTTTGCCAGATAACGTAACATCCATTTTGCCCGTAGAGGTATTTCCAATGTTTGTTATAGAGACTTCTAGCGGTGTAATGTCTGTTTGCGGGTATCCGTAGGACGCATTGGCAAAGTTGTGGGTGCCCGTAACCGAGAGCTTGACATCGTAGTTTTTACTAAGGAAACTAGCGCTGATAGTGTGCTCACCTGTAATACTAGAAAAGCTATAGCTGTTAATCGCGCCAAGATTTTTGCCATCTACAACTACAGATTCTATAAGATGATTATTGTCTGGGGTGATATTAAAGGTGATGTCGCTACCAATAACTGTAAGCTCTCCGGCAGGAGAAATACTACCGCCTGCACCAGCTGTTGCCGTGATTTTTGGATAATCCTCTGACTTACCTGTGCCCACGTCTAGTCCGCCTCCGGTGCCAATGCCAGCACCTGGGTTATAACCGGTTCCACCCATGGCTATTACTGCACCTGTCGTGGTAATACTTATGTGGTCAATCTTACCGGCAGACGAGCCGCCTCCTGCCGCGCTGCCACCCCCGCCAATGCCAGCTCCGCCGTTGCCTCTAGGCGCATTGCCGCCAACTGCTGTTACGTTTGCCCTGTCTTTAATGGTGATATTGCCGGAACTTGCGCCGATACTAGTTGTACCAGTTGGCATTCCACCCCCGCCAATGCCTGCCGCGCTACCGCCAAGGCCTGTGTTTGTTCCTCCATAAGCTTCTACGACAGCTGTGCCACCAATAATGATAGTTCCGCCCTTTAAAACCTTAAACGCATTGCCGTTGCCGCTACCTATTCCGGCTCCGCCGCCGTTGCCATCGGCATCAACATAGCCACCCATTATGGTCACGCTTCCGCCTGAACTATTAAAACCTCCACCAATGGCAGCGCCACCTGCGCCGGAGCCTTTTGCAACGATGTTGCCACCAGCGATCACTATATTTCCGGCATCGCTTTCGCTATTGCCGCCAAGTCCTGCGTGGCCTAAGTCAGATGAAGATGTCGAGAAAAGCGAACCTGCGCCGTTGCTTAAAGACTGAGCGTAAATGTTTAATGTGCTACCTGTAGAAACGCCAATTCCCCTGTTTGCCTGCATTGTCGCGCCATCGGCTAAGATTAGATGCACTTCTCCACTTATTGTTATTCTTGTTAGATAATCAAGCGCGCCTGTTGCTAGATACCAGCCTGTGCTAAGTGTTGCCTCTGAGCCATCAAGTGTAGTTGCCTGCGCAGTCGTCTGCGGTTGTCCGTTGATGTCTAGATAGGGGATGTCTGTAGTTGTGTTGTCTGCAGGTGCGAGCTCTATTGTTGAGGTATCAGTAGGTGCGAGGTCTATAGTTGAGGTATCAGTAGGTGCGAGGTCTGCGGTTGATGTTTCAAGGCTGGTTGCTGCCGCCTTTGTTTCTGTAGGCGAGGATTCTGTAGTTGTGTTGTCTGTAGCTGCGAGGTCTGCTAAATTTGAGCTGGAGTCATGACACTCTGAATTAGAAATTTGCTGCTCTGAATTAGAAATGCTTTCTAAAGTTGCCGCATTGGCAAGTGTCGGCTTATTTGTTGGTAAAATACTTGTTATGCAAGCTGTATTAAGTGCCAATAGCATCGCTAGTGTGATTCGCAGTGCGCGACATCTCAAGCTTGCGTTCGTCTTAACCTTTGCTGCCGCATTTGCGTCTGCATTTGTGCGATTTAACTTTTTAGCCGCATTTGCGTCTGCATTTGTGCGATTTAAATAGCCCACTGCGTTTTGTTTTGTTTTCATCGTAATCTCTCCCTCTAAACTAGCAAACCGAAATTTGCATGCTTACAGTTTTTGCTTGCTCACATCATTGGGGTACTTCCCGCTGCTAGCTGTGTCTTAGAAGTGGATTTCAGGCCTGCAACTACGGTTCATGCGAAACCTCAGATTCTTGTTACCAATGCACATCCTAGCAGCCAATACATATCCATGCTTGTGCAAGCAACTTATATTAAAGATTACTTTAGGATAGTAACTTTCTGTCAGCTGTCATTGTTGCTGATAATCTGCCGCATTGTTAGAGTGCTGCAACTTTTGTTGTTTCTTTGCGTGCTTTGATAAGTTGTTGTTAAAGTGTCCGAAATACCATAAAAGCGATTTCTTGTTTGAGGTGTGCAGTCCAAAGTTCCGCTTGACGATTGCCTTGGCGCCTTTGATTCCATTAAAGCGATTTCTTGTTTGAGGTGTGCGTCCGCTCTGTCGCAGCTGATTTATTTCGTCTACAGTATTGTACCCGCACTATTACAGCAGCACAGCTGCACCCGCACTATTGCACTTGCACTATTACATCCGCACAGCTGCGTCTGCCTTATTCAAAACCGCGCAGTAGCTCTAATGTTTTCGCTATCCATTTTGTCGCTCCAAACAAACGATACCCCTCAAAACCTGCCTCCAGCAAAATCGCATGCACTTCATCTTCAGAGATATTAAGATTAACAAGTCCGGCAATTGTTCCGCGTCGCTCTGCGATTTCTTTTGCGTAGTCCCAGTAAGTTCCAGTAAAACCAAAGGAAGTAGCAAACTTTGTAGGATTGGCGATTGCTTCGTGTACCATTACTTCTGTGTCTTCATAAAATAGGCTACGCCCATTGTCATAAAGCGGATAAAACGTTTCGCCATAACTACTAGTGTCAAAGCGATGACTGATTTTTATGGCGATGTTAGAAAGGTGGCGGTCATCTTGTCTTGTAACAAAATCTAAGAGAATCATGCGAGCGATGTCATCTTCAAATTGTGGACGAACAGCTACAAGATTTTGATATTCGTTATTGCCCCTGGCACCTTTAAACAGTCGTCTAAAATGCACGATGTATTCTTGCGAAAAGTCATAAAGAAATGTTGAGAAGACCAAGTCCTTATCTACACGAGTCGCCGGGCAACATGGCACTCCAAGTTTTTGCGACAGCAAATATACTGCGACCTCTGACTCGACATCGGTACTTAGTGGGCTAATTCGTTGTTTAAAAATTCCATATCGACCATCATAAACACCATACCTCTTAATATTGCAGCCTTCTGGCGTGTCGATGCTTTCGCCCACCATGTCTACTTGTTGGTTAAAAACTGAATCAAATACGGAAGTAATCGCTTCATTAAATTGTTCATCTTTGCTATGTGCCACCCAAAGTAAATCCTTGGGGTTAACACCACGTGTAATTCTGGCAATTTGTAAAACATCAAAGTGTGAAAGTCCACAACGAAAAAGTATACGTTCTATGTCGCGTCTGTTGCGATTAACAATACGTTCAGATAAGAACTCTACAAATCGCTCATTTGGCCAATATGTGGTGCCATGGGTATAAAGCGTAACGACTTCATTATAGTTTGGCTGGCTAAAATGAACATTGTCATTGGCATCTATAGTGCCAATGACATCGTTTTCCCATTTTAACCAGCGGGTTGTAGTATCTGTCAATGGTTGTTCCTCGCATCATTTTTTTACACTAAGCTGTCTTCATTAAGACTAGAGTATATCATTTTGTCATTTTCCTGCTTGCTTTAATAAGCTGTCGTTAAAGAGCTCGTTAAAAAGCTCGTTGCGCGATCATATGTTACTGTACTAAGCCGCCCCTCCCCGTAGGGGACGCTGTCAACAGCGTCCCGTTTGCTTAAGCCCCGAACCCTTTTCTACTTGCATCCTCCCTGCGTCATCCTAAGATTGCCGTGGCGGCAATGCTTAAGGCTTAGACACTTCGGTCTGGCAAACTAGAACCTTTAAGCTCTCGCTTCGCTCGCCTCTAGATGACGCAGGAGGAGGGGGGCGTGAACAGAAACAATCATATAGCAGCTGAAGAATGTGTTCACAGCAAAAACTTGAATTGTGAGAACAATAGGGGAAACATTGTGTTAGTCAAAGATAGGGGCTATATCATGCCACGTACAGCATAGCTAAAACTAAGGATTGACCCCAAATTAAAGGCCGAGGCAACAAAGCTTTATGGTAAATGGGGCATAAATCTCACGGATGCCGTGACCATATTTCTAAGCCAGTCGGTGGCTACAGGCGGCCTGCCTTTTCCCATGAAGCAGGTAACGGCGCCAGAGTTTAACTGGAGCAGCCCGGCTATCATCCGCAAAGACCCAGCGGCAGCGCATGCAGTGTTGCCTGTAGAGCGGGATGTAGAGGAAGATTCAATATATGACAAGCTTTAAGTCAGTAGCACGTTTCGAAATCTGGCTTGTTTAGCTCTACTTCCTCGACCATCCAAATACAGGCAAAGTGCGTCCTGTTCTTATTGTCGATGTTAATGATGAGCGCATCGCCGTTGCCAAGATAACCAGCCGGCCGCCAAAAAACGACTTTGTGGGCGAGTATGCAATTTTGCAGTGGTAGGATGCAGGGCTTAACGTCCCGTCTACTGAGCGTTGCTCGCAAGTCTTCGAAATTAATATTGCTGAGTTGTCGAGAAACGCACCAAGAAACGCACCAATCGGGCGCTTGACATTGCAAGCTTCGCGGTAAACGAGCTAGCATAAGACTGTGCTAGCATAAATATACTAGAACGCAGAGAAGTCTTAGTTAAACTGCGAGCATCAAGAAGCTTAAAGCTTATGAAACGTCAAAGACTTTGCTAACAAACTTGTACGCCCTTGGCTCTCCAGTTTCAGGGTGAACCCAGTCATCGGCATATTTTGGTATAGAAACAACTATACAAGCATGCTCAAGCTCAACAGTTGAGCCATTTAATGTTCTGTCATAGAAATCATTGTCTGTTACCGACGCACCCCTCACACTGCGAGTGCCGTTATCCCAAGTAAAGTCAATCTTCGTGCTCTTGTACGAATTTCTATATATTTTCACCGCAGAAACCATCAGCACAGACTCCGTTGGTTCACAGACAGCATCAAATTCATTTTGGGTAAGGTAAGGGCGGTCGTTTCCCCAAAACCCATTATAGCCATAATGTTTCGCTACCCATTCCAACACCTCTTTCGTTTGATGGGACGAATACCTAGCAACTACTTTACATGAGTTGTAATTTATTACCCAGTTTTCCTTTTGTATGCCAATTGGCCTTGGTGTGCCATCAAACTCGATAACCTCTAGCGGTTTTGCGTGTGCAATGTCTTTTCCTTGTACTGATCCTGCTTTATCGTCATCAGCAACTATTCTTATCCATTTATCAGGTTCATACCAATCTATACCTCCCGGGCAAAGCCCTCCAGATTTACAGCTAGTCGCAAGAAGCAATACTTTTTTCTTGGTCATAGGCTGCCCCCAAACTGTATGTCATTAGGAAAATCCTTAAGGAGCATATCGCTAACTAACCTGCGGTGGCATTCCTCATTTGACGCCTCTGAGCAAAGTAGTACCACATTCTTATAACCTCCAAATTCAGCCAAAAAAGTGCTGATCTTTGATTCATTAACTAAATAATCGTTAAACTTGTCCTCAAATAACCTATAGTCTTTGTGCATGGGTGTGCCCTTTTCGCGTCTCTCTTTAAGTAGTTCTTTTCTAGGCGCTAAATCCTTCCGATGAGCATAGGCACATCCATCTACAAGCTTGTCTAGTAAGTATGGCAGATCATTTTTAAAAGCAAAGCGCGAAAGTTGTCCGTTTGGGTTAAGCCTGATATCAACAAGGCAATCAATATTGTTGCGCTTCAATAATTCAAAAAACTCTTCAGCGCACTTTTTTGTAAAACCAATGTTATAAAGCCTCATAGTCTCTCCGTTCTGTGCGTCGTTTCCAACCGTGTAATAAGTTCCAGTAGCGAAAGCAGAAATCGGATTCCTGTTCGTCCTTTGTATCTCCCCAGTAATTGCTTAGTGGCGCAGAGCCTGTGATGATATCCGGCTGATTAATATTAAGATTCTCAATTTTTTCTTGTTTAAGCACTTCTTTTTTTAGTTCCTCTGACACTTCGTCATTGCCGATAGCTTTTGTCCCATTGTCGCTATGCTCATCTCGCGACACATGAAGAACTTCCAGCCAGTCGCCAAATACTTCTGTCAGCTTTTCGCTAATAAGAAAATAACGATGGCAGCTTAGTGGATCTCTCTCGCTGCACATGATGGCAACTGTGAAGTTTTGGTCGTAAGCACGCTCAATCCTTCTAATGCCATCAAGAAAAATCTCGTCACACTTAATCTTTTGAAAGTCTACGATTTCATCATCCTGATTAAGTTCTTCTTTTTCGGGACGATTGCTCTTGGCGATAGGAAAGACATTGTCATAGAAAATCTCTGAAGCTTTAGAGAAAACATCCTGATTAGGCATAGCGTGGGCGCCAAGCTCAGGAATATGTACATATTGTATATTGCTGTTCGCACACTGTTCTCGCAGCTGCTCTTTATTGCATTGGGGATATTGTTTAGAAAATGGCTTAGAGCGCACATCAACTAACGCATTCACACCATGTTCCATCAGGCAATTGAGCATTCTTCTAACGTCAATTTTGTCCCCATCTTGGAAAAGAGTGTATCCAACTGTAAATAACTTTTTTTTCAAGCTCATCCTCCTAAATATTTGTCATAGCAAGTTCAGTTATGTTAGTGTTTGTCTTAAGTAGAGTAATAATATCATCTGTTGCACAGAAAGCGTACATTCCTTTCTCATACTTATTAAAGAGTCTTTTATATTTTGCAAACAATTTTTGGGCACATAAATTATCCTTAGTGCGCTCAAAATGAATAATAACTTCTGCAGCGTTGAGTTTTTTTGCAACATCTTGCAAATACAATAAGACATATTCTTCTAGACCAATTGTAAAAAACCTGCAACTGATTGCCCAATTTAAAACCTCTAATCTTCGAATTTTCGTCTCCGTTATTTTATATGTAATTGCAGCACAAATTCCCAAGTCATCTTGTTGCTTATTGACTATGCGAAAATACACAGAGAAGTCGCGATCAGAGAATTCTCCGCCACGTTTTGTTAGTTTGAACTGGTTAGTTTTTGCATACATTTTTGTTGATTGAACGTGTTCGATATCACTATGCGCTTCTACGAACAACTTTGGAAGCGCGTTGCTGCTTTTCTCACAATTTATCAAATGAAGAATTCGTTTCCTGTGCTTTGCGGGTAAAGACAGTTCGTTCCTATCAAAAAGACATCCAACAAGAATTTGCGCCATAAGCTCAGAATGTGAGCCAAAGAAATCTAGCGTGCAGACCTGAGGGAGGTTTTCTCTAACTTCCTCCCTGACAATGGGGTTGTCGTCAATGAAAACTATAGATGTGGGGAGAATACTAAGCTTCTTGGCAATCTGAATAATGCCCATACTTTTTGGGTTGTCGTCTGCCACCACGCAGTCGATACAGTTTTTAAGAGGAAAGAGATGCTCTGGTAAAGAATCGAAAGCTTCCTGAACGTGAGTGCAATCATTTCTTGAGCATATTGCAATGAAAATACCCAATTCAGCAGACAAAGACTTTGCAAACATGGCAAAGTTTATGTACTGTTTGTTTGCTGGCTCGCTTAGTCCTTGAACTATTTTCTCAATCCCGTCCTCGGCAAGTGTTCCTGGCCATAAGGTATCATCCAGATCTAAGACCAGACACTTGTAGATAATCTTTTTGGATGCAATTATGCTAGCAACAATCTTAATAACCAACATGCTCACAAGGCTAATTCCAGCCTCACTGCTCATCCTAAGCAGTCCGCAAATATCTTGAAGCTTATACGTAAAACTACTTGTGACACAATTGGATTTTACGTTGCAAAGTACAGTTTGTAGCGCAGCTTGGTCGTCGTGCTTTGCGTCATCTTCATTTTCTAAGTAAACAAAGATATCCTTAGATGCGAGTTTCGCAAAAACCGTATTTACTTCTGCTTGGTTGTCAATGAACTTTTGCAGACCAAAAAGACCAATGGAAAGTTCGCTGTCATCAACGCTTCTAAACTTGTCAACCAAATGAGAAATGAAAATGTTAAGGTAGTTGGCACATCTTTCGCATTCAACCCTTTCGTAATCATCATGGCGTTTAACTGTGGCAACTTTTATATCAGGTGTCGGCAAACTGCACATGCCGCTTCTGTCTCTCATGCCTACGCATACTCCCTTTGCCTAAAAAGAACTAATATTGCTAAGGAGTGGGTGACCTTATGTGCTCAATGAAAGTTGGCTGTCTGACAACAGTTGCCTTCGCATGAAGAAGGGCATCCACCATATGTCGCCAAACATGTGAACGAGACGTGTAAATACGCAATCGGTCGGACAGATGCCCTTCCTCAAGCGTATTTACTTGTTCAATTTTTTGTCATTCACATATTTGGCAATTAGAATTATACGATAGTTTTAGTAAATGCAACAGCTCAGATTGTGCTTTAATCAACTTCAATCAGCTAAAATAAAAAATGAAAAGAAGTAAATAAAGTAAATGTAGTAAATGAGGTAATAAGAATTATTTCTACTTGTTAGGCAAGCAAGAATTTATGTTATATGCGCAAGAGCAATGGAGATAAGGCTATATGAAGAAAATGATTAGCGCCGAAGAATTTGATAGGATGTTTGACGAAGGCGATATGCGTTATCTTGAATATGTAGATCTTGAAAACACCAGGCGTCCCGGTCTTGAGCCCGAAAAAATAGCTATTTCATTACCAAACTGGATGGTACGTTTGCTAGACCGCGAAGCTAAGCGCATTGGCATTACAAGACAGGCTCTAATAAAGACATGGCTAGATGAAAAGCTTAGTAATATTAAAGAGCAGCAGTATAATGATATTTTGCTGCTGCTCTTCTGTGCGCGCATGCGTGCAAGTGGGGGATGACATTTCACATACATTACTTATGGGAATTGTTTATAATACTCAGACAATGTAAAAAAACGATTGGAGGATTACATGAATAGCAACTTTTCTGGTAGTGGCATGGAGCCTGTCTTAGCCATCTTTGGCATCATTTCCTTTTTGTACATGGTGCTCTTTTATGTACAAGTGTTTTTGGGATATGGAACAGCATATCGCTACACAAAACGCGGTGGCGACAATGGTATTGCGCTTTTTGGCTGGCTTATTGTTTTTTGCCTAGCCGCTTGTGTTCCTGGTCTTGGAATATACCTATGGAGTAAATCAAAGAACTTAGATTCGCCAAAAAACTAATTACATGCCGCAGCCGACAAGTGGCATGCCATGGAAGTTATGACAGGTGGCATGTCATGGAAGTTATGACAAGTGGCATGTCATGGCAGTTACGTCAAGTGGCATCGCATGAAAGCACCCTAGCGCTATTCTATGTTTATTCTGCATCTTCATATTCATGCAGCTTTTGTAAGTCTAATACACGAATCTCTTTACGGTTACGTTGTAAAACACCATCGGTTTCTAGCTGCGAAAGTAAGCGCGAACAGGTAGTTACATGAATCGAGAGCAGATCGGCAAGCTGTTGTACGGTGATATTTGAAGGTATTGCATAGACCCCTAAGTCGTCTGGCTCGCGTACAGCACAAAGCTTAATTAACCAACCAATAATGCGCTGCATGGCAGATGCTACGGCGGTGTTAGAGATTCTGTGTCCCATCTGGCCAAATGCCATGTGACAGTTAAGCACAAACTCATAAAATATCTCTGGGTTTTCGCGACAGATGGCATAAAGCTGTGCTTCGGTAAAACCAAAAACAACAGTGTCAGTCGTTGCATAATAATGCATCTTGTAATCGCCAAGAGAGGCGATACCGCCATATTCTACAGAAAACGCGTTGCCGGCATTGCGATAAAAAAGCACTGCCTGCTCGCCATTAATTTTCGTAAACGAGCAGCTTAGCTGGCCCTTCTCGACATAATAATAATATAGATCATCATGGTTTTGTGTCTGTCCATAAATATATTCGCCTTTAAAGAGCTTGCGCTTTTTTGCTTGATCTACATAGGCGGCAATGCGCAGAGGTCGGTAGGGCATTGTTGGAATTAGTACGGCAGTATAGTCATCGGCATTAAGCAAGGTCATCCTCTTTCTTAAACGGCTCTAAGAAGCTTGTAAATGGTATAAAACAGCTTCGGTTTTAAAATATGCATGTGCAGGGCATTGCAAACGTTGCTAACAGTGAGGATTTTTTGTGCAAATCCTGCGTATGGCTTTGTTTAGGTGCTACATTGTTGTGTAAACAAGTGTATCATTTAGCGTAGGCTAAATTCGCGGGATAGCCACAGTGGGCATTCTAACATATTTTACGCATTGTTTGGTTTTTGCACAAGAAAATATTGATTGTACGCGACACCTCTATTATTGCCGTTTGCAGCGGCGTATCCTAAACGTAACATTTATTTACGGTTTATTTTTGCAGCTGTAAACGTGGCGTTAGAAATGTGACGTTAGAAACGTGGCATTAGAAATGTAACAAGCAGAGGAAAGGAAAGGTGATCGTATGGCAAGAAAAGCAATGCTCATCGACCTAGCGCGTTGCGCAGGCTGCTGTGCATGTGTTGTGGCCTGTCAGATGCAGAACAACACGAAGCCAGGGGTCGTATGGGGCAAGGTAGACAAGGTAGAGTGGGGTGAGTATCCAAACGCGGGGCGCAGTTATCTGCCGCATGCATGTATGCAATGCGATTCTCCGGCTTGTGTGGCCGCCTGTCCCACCGGTGCCAGCTACAAGCAAGATGATGGCGTCACATTGGTAGACTATGATGCCTGCATCTGTTGTGGACAATGTGTGGCCGCCTGTCCTTATGGCGCGCGTCACATTAACAACCAAAGCAAGTATTGGTTTGAGCAAAACACACCTGCTCCCTATGAGGCAGAGGGTGTACAGCGTTCTAATGTTGCCGAGAAGTGCATCTTTTGTGCTAACTTGGTAGCAGAGGGTGGCACACCAGCTTGCGTAGCCACCTGTCCAGGCAAAGCTCGCGTCTTTGGCGACATAGAGGACTTAGAAAGCGACATCGCCAAGAAAGCAGCCAATGCAATTCGTATAGACGAGACTGGCTGTTATTACATCCCCGTTAAGGGCATGAGCGATGAGCTTATCGCACCTGTTGTAACTTCTGGTAGCGCCTTGCCAATTGCCAAGAAAGTCGAGGCTAAAAAGGCTGAAGCTAATCCCACGCCTCTAATTGTGGGTGGTGCTGTAGTTGCTGCTGCGGCAGTTGGCGCTGCTGTGGGCGTCGGTGTAAGTAAGGCTAAAGCCAACAAGAGCGAATCTAAGGGCGAAATCAAGAGCGAATCCAAGAGCGAAAACAAGGGTGAATCCAAGGTTGCTGACGAGAAGTTCGTCAAGCAGGCAAACAAAAAGGCTGATGAGAAGAATGAAGGGGGCGACAAATAATGAA
This sequence comes from Coriobacteriales bacterium, assembly GCA_031256715.1. GTDB lineage: Bacteria > Actinomycetota > Coriobacteriia > Coriobacteriales > UBA8131 > JAIRQA01. Next base: position 29,982 of record JAIRQA010000054.1, read on the forward strand.
AACCGACAATAAAACACTAGCTAGCGAGCAAGCTAATATACTAGCAACCAGTGATGCATCAGTGCAGGCTTTATCTTGTGAACAGGCAGCTTCTGTTTGCGAGCATGACACTGCTTGCTCTAAGATGGCTGCAAATGGCATCTCTCGTCGTGCCTTTGTGGGTGCGGCAGCTATTGCAGGTGCTGCTGTTGCCGCAAGCACAGGTGGCTTAGACATCGTACACCCCAAAGGTGCATTTGCCGATGAAAACTCGCCCATAGAGAAGCGCTACACTTATTGTGATATGTGCAACCACGTGCCAAAATGTGGTATTGTCGCTCATGTTAAAGAAGACAAAGTCGTTCGCATAGAGCCTCGCGGCAAGTACCCTTCAGGTCCTATTTGTGCTAAAGGCGTGGCTTCTTTGCAGGAGCTTTATGACCCACATCGCCTGCTAACACCAAAGGTGCGCACCAACGCTAAGGGTACAGGCAAGCCGGAGTGGAAAGACATCACTTGGGACGAGGCTTACGATACTATTGTTCAGAAGTTTAATGCTTCCAAAGAAAAGTATGGTCCAGACTCCGTTTTGTTCTTCTGTGGCGATCCTAAAGAGCCACGTGGCGCAATGCAGCGTGTAGCTACTCTCTTTGGTTCTACCAGCTATGGCACAGAAAGCTCCGTTTGCGCGGCAGCCAGCTGGATGTGTGCTCAGATGGTGTTTGGTCAGAATAGCATGGGACAAGACCCTGGCGACAAGACGGCATCGGCTTTGGTTTGGACACTTAATCCCGCGTGGAGCCAGCCTTATCGTTTCTCGCAATTCATGGCGCAAAAAGAGCGTGGCTGCAAATTCGTTGTTGTTGACCCACGCATTACACCCACAGTCACCGGTTTAGCAGACATTCATTTGCAGTTGCGTCCTGGTTCTGATGGTGCGCTTCTTGCCGGTTGGATCAACCAGATGATTGAGCAAAATCTTGTAGACATGGACTTCGTTAAAAACTGGACTATTGGTTATGACGAGCTGGCAGAATACGTTAAAGAATATACCCCAGCCAAGGTAGAAGAAATTACTTGGGTACCTGCAGATAAGCTCATTGCTGCCGTCAAGTTAATTGGCGAAAATCATCCCATGACGCTTGTAACTAGCTCTAAGGGCGGCTGCCACCAAACCAATGTTGGCAACTTCCAGCGCGGCGTCTTTATGCTTCCCGCACTCTTTGGCGACCTTGATGTCGCAGGTGGTTTAATGCTAGGTCCTGGTCTGCCATTTGACTATGCCGCATCCACTGCCGCCTTCCAATTAGAGCCAATGTATGTCGAGAAGGACTATGCCGCTCGTCGTCATGACCGCGATGACTTCCCGGTTTGGGCGAAGTACTACAAGATGATGCAGACAGACAAGCTGCCAGAGTATGTCGCCGATGGTAAGATTCGTGTTGGTCTTTTGCTGGGCATTAACTCGATGATGTGGCCAAACACTCCACTTTATCAAAAAGCCATTATGGACATGGAATTTACTTGTGCAATAGATTATTACATTCGCGATTGGACACATGACTACGTAGATATGGTTTTACCAGCTGCCATGTGCTATGAGCGCACAGCTGCTCTATCTATCTTTGGGCGCAAGATTTTCCTACGTCAGCCAGTGGTTACGCCTTTGGGCGAGGCTCGCGAGGATTGGCAGATAATCTTAGAGATTGGTACAGCCCTAGGATATGGCGAAGAATGCTTCTATGGTAATGTAGATGACGCCTTAGATGAGCTTTTGCGCACTGCCAATGTAGGAGTAACTGTGGCCGACCTTAAGGCAGCCCCAGAAGGCATCGAAATTCCTGGTGGTGTAACCGGCGAGCGTAAATACGCAGATGGCAAGTTGCGCAAAGATGGCGAGCCTGGCTTTAACACTCAAAGCGGTAAAGTTGAGCTTTCTTCTGAGGTCTTAAAGAGCTTTGGCTTTGAGGGTATACCTCGTTTTGTAGAGCCTGTACAAAACCCCAAGTCTCCTGAGGCCAGCAAGTATCCTTTGGTGCTCTCTACAGGGTCGCGTGTGCCATTTTACACGCACAGCAAGCTTCGCGATGTGCCATGGCTTAATCAGTTTATGCCCGACCCAGTTGTGCGCATGAATCCCAAGGATGTTGCTTCGCGTGGTCTGAAGGATGGCCAGGAGGTTAAGGTCTTTAACCAACAGGGCGAGATTCAGATGTTCGTTGAGGAAACCAACATGGTCATGCCAGGTGTTGTTGATATCTTCCATGGTTGGCATCAGGCTGACGTTAACAAACTTACCACACGCGACTTCGATCCTATCACTGGTTTCCCGCCATTTACCTGCGGTCTTTGCGAGGTTGCCAAAGTTTAAGCAAGGCTGCTATTTATTTAGGCAACGGTTAATGGTTTAACCACGTTTTTTAAGGTTTAATAAAGCAGCGATTAACGCAAATGGCTTACTAACTTTGCCAGTGTAATTATAAATACAGGGTTTATGCCAAAAGCCATTTGCAGTTAATTAAAGCCTTGAACTTTGACACAATTGTGTCACCATTGCGCCATATCGCGGGCGCGGTAGTGTTCCAACCCTCCCCTTTCTGCTACCGCGCCCACTTAGAAGGACAATTGAATTTATTCAGTCAAAAACAATAGAGAGTAAGTTATGGAGGTGAAAAATGAGCGAAAAGAATACTAAGTCAACTGCTGCAAGCAAAACAGAGAGCGATAAGTTGGCAAATAAAGTGACAAGCGATAAAGCATGCGAAACTGCAAGTGACGCTACATGCGATGAGTCAATTGTGGCTACAGCAACTAAAGCAAAACCGCGCAAGAAGCGCAGTACACTCTTTGCAACTTTGGGCGTTTTAGTTGTACTAGTAATTGCAATAGGAGCATCTGTGTGGGTCTGGCATGAGGATCCGTCATTTTGCGGTGCCATTTGCCATTCGCCAATGGATAGCTATGTAGAAGGCTACTATGCAACACCAGGCGAGCCAACAACAGACAAGTTTGGCAATAAAGTTTCTGACGCCAGTGCGATGTTAGCAGTAAGTCATGCTGCCGAGGATATAGGCTGCTTAGAATGCCATGTGCCATCGATCCCTCAGCAGATGGGTGAGTTTGCGCTATGGGTTTCCGGCGACTATTATATGCCGCTAGAAGAGAAAAATTTGCATGAGTTATTGGTTGACTCTGGGCAGAAGTCTTCAGAAAAAGGCAACGAGTTTTGCTTGGTGGAAGGCTGTCATACAGATAGCAGCGGCAACGCACTTGATGAGGATAATCTGAAATCTTTGCTTTGGGGTAATCCTCGCTACAGCTATCGCAACCCGCACAACCCACCAATGGACTCTACGCATAACAGATTAGATTACAGTTGCTCGGATTGTCATAAATCGCATCGTGCTTCTGTAAACGCTTGCACGCAATGTCATGCTGAGTTAAAGGAACTACTTCCGTCTGGATGGCAGACATATCTGCAAGGGGCTATTGATTACAAGCAGATAAATGAGGTTAAATAGCTAAATGCCAACCCTATGCGCTTAACAATAATGGGGTTACTCTGGTGTTAACGAAAAGCTAGCTAGAAGCAAGTGATAAAATGAAACGGCAGCCAAAGATTGGCTGCCGTTTTTTTGAGCACCACAATTTTGCTACGGGCAGCCTTCGCCACAATTTTGCTACGGGCAACCTTCTATGATCACAATTATTGTCAAGCAGTGTCTAATAGCGTCCATTTGTAACGTCCAATAGCGGGCATTTGTCTACCGTAAACGGTTTTGCCAAACTATGACCTGAAGTTTTGGTATTATTGCTTAGGTCATTACACTTACTGTCTAAGGAGAGTGCATGTCTGTTAGTCTGTCTGAGGTGAAGCCGCGTCTTAGCGTTTATGAGAAAAGCGACGCGCAACAAACAATCGAGTCAATTTACGATCAGCTTAATCGTCGTCTTACGGTAAGTTCGCTGGCTTCCTGTCCAGTGGAGTTTTCGGCGGCATTTGTTAATCTTTGCGCCGCTCAATCTTGTGGTAAGTGTACCCCTTGCCGCGTGGGATTGCGTCAGCTGTACAACCTGCTTAATGATGTTTTAGATGGTAAAGCGCAACTGGCGACACTTGATTTAATTCAGGAGCTGGCAGAAGACATCTTCTATTCATCAGATTGCGCCATAGGTTACGAGTCGGCGGCTATGGCATTAAAGGCCTTACGCGGCTTTCGTGACGACTACGAGCATCATGTCTTACATCGCACCTGCGGTATGAGCGAAATTTCTCCGGTTCCATGTCGTGCCGGTTGTCCGGCAGAAGTTGATATCCCTGGTTATTTGGCTTTGATTGCAGTAGGACGCTACGATGACGCCATTGCTTTGGTAAGAAAAGACAACCCTCTAGCCATTGTTTGCGGACTTGTTTGTGAGCACCCTTGCGAAATGTATTGTCGCCGCGGAAAGGTAGACGATCCTATTAACATACGTGGTCTAAAGCGCTTTGCTGCCGACCATATGCAAGGAGGCATGAGTTTTACTAACGACTGCGAGAGCTGTCAAGCTTTAGAAGCAACAAGTCGCATCGCAGAGTTAACAGATGACACCTTAGAACCAACTAGCGATAACAAAATAGCACAAGGGACTTCGTCACAAGACTTCTTAGCTCCAAAACAAGCAGATTTTACCGGCAAGCGCGTTGCTGTTATTGGTGGAGGGCCAGCCGGCTTGACTGCTGCCTATTATCTGTCGCTGATGGGTCATGATCCTATAATTTACGAACAGCGTGCGCAATTAGGTGGAATGTTGCGTTATGGCATCCCGTCTTACCGCCTGCCACGCAAAGAGTTAGATCGCGAGATTGATTACTTGTTAGGTTTTGGTGCAAAAGCAAAATGCAATGTTTCTGTAGGTAGTGACATTACGCTAGATGAATTGCGAGCAAGCTATGATGCTATCTTTATAGCTATAGGCGCCCATGCAGATAAAAAGTTGAATATCGATGGCGAAGATGCCAAGGGTGTTTATTCGGCCGTACAGCTCTTGCGCGCAATGGGCGATGACGAACTGCCAGATTATAGTGGCAAGCGTGTTGTAGTTGTTGGTGGCGGAAATGTAGCCATGGATGTTGCTCGCACCGCCCTGCGCCTGCATGCCAGCAACGTGACAATTGTCTATAGGCGCCGAGTGGTAGACATGACTGCACAGCAAGAAGAAATTCATGCTGCCGTCGCCGAGGGTTGTAATCTTTTGGATTTGCGAGCTCCGGTGCGTATAGAGTCTGATGCTTCGGGTCAAGTTAAGACATTAGTGGTACAACCACAGATTATTGGCGAGGTTGTTGGTGGTCGTGCTAGCCAGCGAGCAGTGGCCGCTGGCGAGGAACGTATTGATGCTGATATTGTTATGGTTGCCATTGGTCAAGATACAGATTCTGCTGCTTTTGGTGACTATGGCTTACCTCTTAGACGCAATATGTTGGTTTCAGGTGCTGATACTGCTATAGATGGCTTTAAGGGAATCTTTACTGGTGGAGAATGTGTCACAGGTCCTGCGACTGTCATTCGTGCTGTAAGCGCTGGCAAGGCAGCAGCTGTGAGCATAGATCGCTATTTAGGGTTTAAGCATAGCATTAAGCTTGACATAGATATTCCCGATGCGCTTTTTAAGGCACGCATGTATTGTGCCCGTTCTAATACCGAGGAGTTGGATTTGCGCGACTTGCCAAGTGAATTTGCTCAAGTAGAACTGGGTCTTTTGCCCGAGGAAGCTGTTCAGGAGGCACGGCGCTGTTTGCGCTGCGATCACTTTGGTTTAGGCGCGCTTCGTGGAGGGAGGTACACCCAATGGTAGAGGTAAATCTAACAATAAATGGTATTGCGGTTAAGGCTAATTCCAATATGACTATATTGGTTGCTGCACATAAGGCTGGTATAAACATTCCCACGCTTTGCTTTGAACGAAATCTAAATAATATCGCTGCCTGTCGCGTTTGTGTTGTAGAAGTTGAGGGTGCAGATCAGTTGGTGGCTGCCTGCAACAATCTAGTGCAAGAAGGTATGGTAGTGCGCACCAATTCGCCTAAGGTGCGGCGCGCTCGCAAGCTAAACGTCGAGCTGTTGCTTTCTCAACATGATGTTCAATGTACTAATTGTGTTCGTGGTGCAAATTGTGAGTTGCGTAAGTTAGCAACTGACCTTAATATCACAGACATTCGTTTTAAGAAAGAACTGACGCATGATGAATGGAACCAAGATTTTCCGCTGATTCGTGATAGCGCCAAGTGCATAAAGTGTTTACGTTGTGTTCAAGTTTGCGAGAATGTTCAGGCCACAGGCGTTTGGGATTTAAAAAATAGAGCTACGCGCAGTACTGTGGGCGTGATCGGTGGTCGTGCAATTGATAATTCTTTGTGCGCAGTTTGTGGGCAGTGCATTACACATTGTCCAACAGCTGCCTTGCGCGAGCGTGACGACACCGACCTTGTGCTTGCTGCTCTTGCCGACCCAGATAAAGTTTGTATTGTGCAAATTGCGCCATCGGTGCGTACTGCATGGGGAGAACCGCTTGGATTAACACACGAGCAGGCCAGTGTTAAACGATTGGTTGCCGCTCTGCGTCGTTTGGGCTTTGACTACATTTTTGATACCGATTTTACAGCTGATTTAACCATCATGGAAGAAGGCAGTGAATTTTTAGAGCGTCTGTCGCACCGTGAAGATTATAGTTGGCCGATGTTTACATCATGTTGCCCTGGCTGGGTGCGCTATATTAAGGGGCACTATCCGGAAATGGTAGATAGGCTTTCTACCGCGAAGTCGCCCCAAGGCATGTTTGGTGCTGTAGCAAAAAGCTATTATGCTAGCATTGCTGGCATCGATCCCAAGAAAATATTCTCTTTGTCTATAATGCCATGCTTAGCTAAGAAGCAAGAGGCTGCCATACCTGCGCTTTCAGATGCTGGTGCCGGTCAGGATGTTGATGCTGTTCTTACGGTTCGCGAACTTGGTCGCTTGTTGCGTTCAGAATTTTTAGATGCCGCCAATCTGCCGGAAGAAGACTTTGACAAGCCATTGGGTATTGGTTCTGGTGCGGGCGAGATTTTTGGCGTCACCGGTGGCGTTATGGAAGCTGCACTGCGCAGCGCCTATTATCTGGCAACAGGCACAAATTGCGACCCTGACGCTTTTGCTGCCGTGCGTGGTCCAGAGGGTGTGCGCGAGGCAACATTTGATCTTGCGGGAACAAAGCTAAAAGTGGCAATTACTAACGGTCTTGCCAATGCCAAAAAACTTATAGAAGCAGTAAAGCGCGGCGAGGCAGAATATGATTTTGTAGAGATTATGGCTTGCCCCAGCGGTTGTGTTGGCGGCGGCGGTCAGCCAATAAGCGAGGATGCCACTATACGTGAGCAACGCACAAAGATTCTTTATGGTCTAGATGCCAAGAATAATATTCGTTTCTCGCACGAGAATCCATCGATACTAGCTTGCTATGATGATTATATGATAGCACCTTTGTCCGAGAAAGCGCATCACCTTTTGCATACCGATCATCATTCTTGGCAGATGCCAGGAGAAGCTTCAAGCTAAAGCAATTGATTTTCGTAATATTAAATGTATCGCGCTAAAAAGTAAGCTAAAGACAAACAACTAAGACTCGGCTGCGGACAAACTAAGGTAATTTGCCTGCGTTTATGCAATCCAGCATCTTTTGTCTGGAGCCGATATTAGTTTTTGTATAGATATTTTTGATGTGCGTATTTACTGTCTCATGCGAGATAAAAAGCTCCTTAGCCACACGTTTTCGTGTATAACCAAGCGCATAAAGTGCGAGAACCTCAAGCTCGCGCTCTGAGAGCCTAAAGCTCTTGCCCATCCAAGCAACACTGCTGCGCATGCTTTTAATACGTAAATTGGCTAGGTCTTTTGGCAATAGGGGACTGACAGAAGTGTTTTCTTCTGAGGTTATGGCACTTAGGTTTGTTTCGTTATCTATTAAACCAATGTAAGATGGTTTGTCAGATTTACCGGCAAAATTTTGAGCAGGATTTGCCAGTTGTTCGCCAATAGCGCCGCGTAGGTAAAGTGAGAGGATACCGGCAATTGCCACTAAGGCGGTGCCGCTAATCACAATGACAAAAAGCACAAAACCATTTTCGCCATCAAATAAGGGAAATAACACGCCGCGAGCTAACGAGCGCGGTAAAAGACAGCAGTACAAGGCGGCGATGGCGTGAAAGGCAGGTGTAAACAGCTTAACACTGGAGTTGCTAACGTCATCGCTATCGCTTTGGCTCATAAAAAAGATTGCAAGATACCACGAAAACCCAGTAAGCAAAGTGTAGAGAGAATTGGCGAGAATTGTATCTATATGAATAGGCGAACTATCTAATAGCATGCTGCATGGCAAAACCGCAAATGCCAGAAGTGCTAATATCTGAATGATAATTACACTTAGTTGTAAGAGGCGACCTTGCCAAGCGCGCAAAATAAAAAAAACACAGGCACCAAGTGTTATAAGCTCGCGCAATGCAAGTGCAATAAAAATCTTTGCTGGTGACACGGTTTGTGTTAAATCTACATAGGTTTTAGGCACAAACCCCAAAAGTAATCCCACAGAAAAAGTTAATAGCGCAATACTTAGCGACACTAGGGCTACCACACGCATTTTTGATGTGTTTGTAGTTGCCATTGACAACAGGTCTTTTTGGTTATGCCTTGATGCTATGAACTCGGCATTATTAGACATGAAATTCGCGCTGTCAGCAGCCGCTGTCTTCTTAATCACAAACTTGTTTAAGCTGTGCAGCCAACTTTTGTTCCAGGTTGTGTTTAAGCTCTTATGCAAGTTCTTACCTGCTGAACTTTTATTCCAGATAAAAATACAGCAAAGACAGCTTAGAGCCAATAATAAACAAATTTGGTAACTGGCAATATTTAAAAAACCCACCACGATATGGCTAAGCACATCAGTAACCATAGTTGCGGCAAAGACAACAATTATTGCTTGAGCAGGCGTGGTTTTTCGTAAATTGTAAAGCCAGAAATAAAGACCTGCAATCTCTGCGCAGTAGGACGCAATTATTATTACGAGCACCAACTCCTGAGTAAAGAACCCCATTGTTCGCATACCTGACATTGCAAGTAAGGCAATGATGGCAATTGCAACAGAGCCATAGCCTAATGTTAGACAGAAGCGTTGTGATGGATGTATGCGTTTAACAATAATAAACAGGAGCGGAGTCGCAAGCGCAGTTAGGGTAATTAAGGCAGCAAAGTCATTTAGCCATTCAAAGTTAGCTAACGTAGCATCTGTGTGCGAGACAGCAAGGCGAAGCATACGCGTAAGCGCAAGTCCCAAGATGGCGGGAGAAAAAGCAATAAAAGTACGTGTTAGACCAATACGATTTTTTGCTTTGGTATCTGATACTTGCGTAAAGTTAGAAGCAACAGTGCCAGTTGTTTCATTTGTCACGTAAACCTTACTTGTTTTGGTTAATAAGCAAGACATGAGTTTTTTGCCTTTAAGAAGTAGACCAGCAGCTGATTTAGAAAATGGCATTTCTGGTAATTGCATTTTTAATGGTTGAACTAGCCGTTTTTTGGTTAAACATTGGATATTCATGAAATCACCTCATTATGGGTATGACAACCAAATCCCTAGAAATCACTATATCACTATAGAAAAAAGTCTGTCTAGGTAAGGGAATTATGTTTTACAAAAATGTTACTGAACCAATCCTGCAATGTAGCGATGCACCAATCTTTTTAGCCATTGCCGATAGCTTCTCTGCGCAATCGGCACAGAAGTGGTCGCGGCGTTTTGAGCCAGGTAGTTGGCAGCAGTTTTCTGACCAAGCTCAAAAACTGCTTAGGCGATTTGATGTCACCGGCGTAGACGATCTCGCTTTGCTTAAGCCACCTGTTTTTGAAGAACATGTTAGTTTTACACGTTGTTATCTTATCATGGGAAAACTATGGGCAGTATTGCCTTTAGAGATGGCATATCGTCAGCGTGCAGGTTTAAACTTAGGATTTGACCCATTTAGCATCGAAGCTAATACGGTTGCAAATGCAGATATAGTTACAGTAGCAGATGAACCTGAAATCGCAAGTACCAAAGTAAGCACCAAAGTAAGTACCAAAGCAAGTGCCGGCGCAAGTAATAACGCTTCTAACAACAAAGCCAAAAGTACAATTAACAATGCAGCAAACTATGCAATCAAAAACATGAATGGAAAGGCAAATATTAATGAAAATTGCGTCATAAGTACGATAAGTAGCGAAAGTGAGGCAGAGTCTAATAACACAGACGAAACTGCAACAAAAGAAGTAGCAAAAAATGACTGCGGCAATGAGCCTAAAAGCGGCAATGAGCCTAAAAGCGGCAATGAGCTTAAAGGCTGCACATTCGCCCAACGCGGGATGTCTCTTGCCGGCGTTGGCGCCTACTTTGCCAAGTCATTTAATGAACGGCCTGATCACCTTTGCGTGATGCTGACTTTTTTGGCTTTTCTATTACATAATAAGATGCTTGTTCAGGCGCATCAATATCTGAACTGTCATTTCGAGTGGCTCGGCGAATATCGCAACGACCTAACCCATGTTGCTCCACATGCAAGTTTTTATACTTTGCTAATAGATATGATTATGTCGATAAAAACTTCTCCTCTGCAAAACTATATCTGTAGTTACTATGCCAAATGTGACAATCATAGCAAAATAGATTAGCCAATGATTATGACAGCTATTATATTAGTATAAACACATAGATATAAGCTAGCATATTTTCCAGCCCTTAACTCTTGCCTTAACACGCCTCCTTAAAACGCAGTCTTAAAACGCAGTCTTAACACGCCTCCTTAAGGCTCATCCTTGGGATTCGATACCGGTAAAAATCTTGCCCGCGGCAGCTTTTTCCTTCTCAGCTAAGAATGCGGCAATTTCTGCTTCGTAGTCTTTGCCAAAGAAGCGCCTGCCATAAACAAATGCTTCATCTAAAGCCTCCATAACACGTGGTGTAAGCGAGACCGCAAAGGGGATAAGATAGCCATCAGTTGCTAGCAGATCAATCTTTTCGTGTACTTCTAAAACAATATCCTCATGCGACTTCTCTAGATTATCAATAACTCCTTGGGCATCTAGGCCTCCCATGAAAATAACTCTTTCTTTATAATCGCGATGCCATCGCGCTAAGTCATTAACTGGTTGTGCCGGATCGATGATATCTGGCCCTAATTCCATTAGCTCATCAAATATAAGATCGATGCGACCACAACTATGCATATCAAAAAGTACACCTAGCTCATGTGTGGCATCTATGACGCGCTTGATGTTAGGCTTTATATATGTGCGCCAAAAATCAGGCTGAAAGAAGAGGTCTTTTTGAGTACCCCAATCATCCTGAAAGTGAATAAGATCGACATCGTAGAAGCGTTTAAGCTTCTTAATAATCTCGATCTTAAAATCGCACAAACGCGAGAAAAAAGCGCCGCAGGCTTCAGGCGCTATTAATGTAGAGATAAGCGCGTCCTCAAAACCTAAGAGGTCATGCAAACGTTCAAATGGACCAGAGACAAGCATACACATGAGAATTTTGCTAGGGTCTTTACCATTGGGCAGATCAGCTTTTGCCGCGGCTTGCCAATCTATCGCTTCAAGATCCGGCCATTGTATTAACGTTTCCCAGTCTTTGATATCTTCTAGCACACGAGGCTTTTTGGTGTCCGTTGCCAGTGTGCCAGGGACAAGCTCATCTTCGTGCCACCAAACACCAAACCAATCTTGTCCTGCCTTATGTGCAGGCGGTCGATCTAAAACAGCCGATGGTAAACAAACCTGTAGAAGCGATGGTTGGTGTGAGACAAACTCTAGTGGCTCACGATTGACCATTTTGTAGAAGTTTTCGCGTTCTGTTATTGCCATGTTAATCTAGCTCCTTTAGCTCGTAACAAAGTAGGCGCAAAGAGCCAACACTTGCGCCCATCTTCTTAACCTATGTTCTAACCCATCTTTTAACCCATGCTCTTACCCATCTTCTAAATCATGTTCTTAATGTAACCTTACTCCTGACCTTCAAAAGTTTGTAAGGACCAGCGGGTCTTGCCATCAATCTTTTTTGCTAATTCCTCTACTTCGCCATAATACATGCACCATGCCTGACAGTGCTGAACACACATTGGCATCTTACCTTTTTCTACACGACTGTAACAGCCATTACATGCCTTAGTAACAACAGGTAGCCATGCCCATTCCCACTTGCCTTCTTTGGGTCCAGAAGTATACTTGTAAGGTCCGGTTTCTGAAAGTTTGATGCCAAACTCACCTGTCTGAAGCTGCAAATATTTTTTGCAGGCAACTTCGCAGCTGTGGCAGCCAGTGCAATACTCGTAGTTAATTAATATTCCTTTGGTCATTACAATTCCTTTCCTGTTTTTTTGTTAATTAGTCGTACAAGGCTTAGATAGTCGCACAAGGCATGACATCAAGGCTTAGACAGTCGCACAAGGCATGACATTAAAGCTTAGATAGTCGCACAAGGCATGACATTAAGGCTTTGCTGGCTCATAAGTCCTAAATCCACCTAATCGTGTTACTTGCTCTCCTGGTGTTGGTGTGGCGTTTTCTTCTGTTACCTTATAAATCTTTGCGCGTAGGCATTTAATGGGTGCACCAATGTTGCCCGGACCGCTTTCGTAGGCGCGGGTAAGATTGTTTACGTTGTAGTCAAACGCCTTATAAAGACTAGGTTCGTTCGCTTCTTCTTCTGGTTTCCACCAGCCGTGCTCGGCAGAGATTGCTTTTTTTGGCATCCCTTTAAAAACTTTAACCATTTGCTTGCAGCGTCCATCCCAGTTTTCGATCCAGACCCAATCGCCATCTTTTAAGTTGTACTCTACTGCAGTTTCGGGCGAGATTTTAACCAGAGGCTCAGGGTGAAACTCGCGCATGGTCTTTGCCCAACGGTGTTCAGTATGAAAAAACTCATAGGAACGCGCGCCGTTAATGAAGTAAAATGGGTATTCCTCAAAGAGGTCAAAGTCCTTCTCTACAAGATTACCTGTTGTGCTAAAGATACCCGCAGGTCGTTCCTTTAAATAGCGAACAAATTCATCTTTGGTCTCTTGTGAACAAGAGACTGGTGTATAAATAGGCAGCTTGGGAATGCCCCAGGCATCAAAGGTTGTGGGTATAAGCTCAATGCGTCCAGAGGGCGTGTTAAATCCTTTGCTGCCATCAGGACGCAGCAAACCCTTTTCGTGCTTGAAATAAGTGGCGTTCCAGCTGTCATAAAGATATCCAGGCCCTTTGGCGCATGATGTTGGCGCGAGAGCGTCAATCCCTGACAGCGTTTTGCCGCCCTCAACCAACTGCTGAAATGTTACTGGACATTTGGTGGTTACTGTTGTGTCGTCAGCGCCAGAATCGTGGCCCCATTTATCGTCTGTTGCGGCAGAGAAATTAGACTTTTTAACCGTGCCATCTTCGCTAATAACCGCCAAATCTGTAAGCAAATAATCGTTAATTAGGTCTTCTGCTGTTTCCCAACGCTCAAAAAGAGCAGGATTTAGGCGCTTGCCTAGCCAAAGCGCAATCTCTTCATCGCTTTTTGCCTCATAAAAGCTACTAACTTTTTTCATGGCGCGCAAAGGAGTCCACCAAGTGCGAGCAGAGTCTCGTTCGCAGCTCATAGCAACTGGCACAACAAGATCTGCCAAAGCGACAATGGTTGGAGTCATGAATGGGTCTGCATAGGCAATGAACTCGATTTCTTTCATGTATTTGTAGGCGCGAGGACCTGGTTCTTCATGTCCGGCAAAGGCATTGCAGCTCTGCGCCCAGAGTATCTTAATAGGAAATGGCTCGCCGGTTTCTAAGGTTTTGGCCATGGCATCGGGGTTGCTCATGCCTACAAAGTCTAGACCTTCAAAGCCTGCCATGGCTTTAGAGAACTTCTTTTTATAGGCCTTAGGGTCTGCGTAAAGATCTACCGACGAATAGCCGGCATTAATATCAAAGGAGTTGCGCGCAAAGACATGTGTGCCAGGTTTTTCTACATGACCGCAGATTGCCATAATGTCGCAAACCGCCAAGACCCAATGCATAGACGATGCCGTTGACGCGTCAAAGGCAAGCCCCCACTGAATGGCGCCACGACTTGCGCTAGCGTATAGGCGCGCAGAGTTGGCAATATCGTCTGCGCTAAGTCCGGTGATGGATGCTGCCCACTTTGGCGTAAAGTCTTTAACATGCTCTTTAAGTTCGTCATAATAGGCGCACCACAGATCTACAAATTCGTGATCTATAAGATTTTCGTAAATGATGACGTTTAACCAGGCCAGCGCAATACAGACATCTGTGCCGGAGTTAACAGGCAGCCAATATTCAGAGCGCGCCGCCCACCAAGTAAGCTGTGGGTCTATGGTAATTATTTTGGTTCCTTGTTGCACGCAGTATGTTAACCAATGACCAAGATAGCCATCGGCGTTAGATATGTTGGGCTCAACACCCCAGATGACAAGAACCTCTGGAGGTTGCCACTCGGGGTTGGCATAGCGATCTGGAAAAGTCTGCGAGGCGTCTACCAGCGGATAGTCGCCCATAGGGCCTGCCGCGCCACAGACACGTGGCATATAACACGACCAACCAGAGAAGTAAATGCCACCTACATTGGCAGTACGAAAGCAAGCACCGGCAATAAATGGCACCTGCCAATTAATATTTCGCCCTGTACCATGCCCAACGATAATAGACTCGCGCCCTAATCCGGCATCGTCTACAAGCTCTTTAATCTTAGATTCTACAATATCTATGGCTTCATCCCAGGTTATAGCTACAAATTTACTGGCATCGCCGCGATATTTGCGCTCGCGTTTTAAAGGTGTCTTAATGCGATACTCATTATTTGTGGCTTCTGGTAGATTAAGGCAGCGCATGCAAAGCTTGCCATTGGCATAAGGGTCAAGCGGATCGCCTTCTACTTTTACCAATTGACCATCTTTATTAATGTAGAGAAGAACGCCGCATGAGTCATGACAGCCTGGTGCTGTGTAGTTGTAAGTGCGGGTGACAATTAATCCATCTTCTTCCCAACTGACTTCACCTTCATGGTAAGCTTTGCGGTTTAGGTTGTTGAGGAATTCCTTGTAATCTGCCATAGTAGCTATCTTTCCTTTCCTGCATCTTTTATTGGCCTGTGACTTTAGTTTTGTGTTTCGGCTTTTTTGGAGCTTAACTAATATAATTATCTGCATGACGCAAGCAAATGCCTACAATCTAGTAGACTAAGATATTGTTTTAGGCTTAGCCAACAAGACTAATATATGGCTACTTAGGGCTAAATTATGGCAGTAGCGGACAGTTGCGTAGCTAAAGGGCAGCGCAACAAGTTTGCCGGTAGCGGATAGTTGCGGGCAGTTGCGTAGCTAAAGGGTGGCTAAGGCTTGCCAAGGCTTGCTAAGGCTTGCTAAGGCTTGCTAAGGCTTGCCAAACGAACATCACCGAAAGGTAGCGGACAGTTGCGGGCAGTTGCAAACCTAAAGGGTGGCGCAGCAACTTTAATCATGCTATTGTGGTACAGTATCTTTTATCAGATAATTTATAGCTTGGAGCAAAAAAAACAATGGCAGGATTCTTTACTAAACTACTTAGTGCTGGCGAGGGCAAGCAGCTAAAAAAGTTCGAGGAACAAGCAGCATTTATAGGTACTCTAGAAGCAAAGATGCAAGAGCTTGACGATGACGGGCTAAAGGCACTAACACAACATTTTCGCGAGCGCCATGCCAATGGCGAAACCACAGATAGCCTTTTGCCAGAGGCTTTTGCTGCCGTGCGTGAGGCCTCAAAGCGATCTACAGGCATGCGTCACTTTGATGTTCAGCTTGTTGGCGCCATGGCTTTACACAATGGACAAATTGCAGAGATGAAGACTGGCGAGGGCAAAACGCTTGTCTCAACATTAGCAGGATACTTAAACGCCATACCCGCTAAGGGTGTACATGTTGTTACCGTTAACGATTACTTGGCTAAGCGTGACAGCGAGTGGATGGGTCGTATCTACCAATTTATGGGTATGAGTGTTGGGCTGCTTCAGGCTAACACTAGACCAGAGCAAAAACTACCTGCCTATGCGGCCGATGTTACCTATGGGACAAATTCGGAGTTTGGCTTTGATTACTTGCGCGACAATATGGTCTCGCGCCCAGGCGACAGAGTGCAGCGAGGTCATGTTTTTGCTATTGTAGATGAGGTGGACTCGATACTGATAGATGAAGCGCGCACGCCGCTAATTATTAGCGGCGAGGGCACCAAGGCGGCCGATACCTATAACAAGTTTGCTCGCGTTGTGCCCCTGATGCGAGCCAACAGTGATTTCGAGATGGATGAAGCCAAAAAGACTATCTTTGCTACCGAGGCTGGTTTGCGTAAAGTTGAAGCTCAGCTTGGTATTGACGACATTTATAGTGATCCTTCCGGACAGCTTGTAAACCACCTGCAGCAAGCATTGCGTGCCCAATTTCTTTTTAAGCGCGACATAGATTATGTTGTTCAGGATGGCGAGGTAAAGATTGTTGATGAGTTTACCGGGCGCATTATGGAGGGACGTCGCTGGTCGGAGGGCTTACACCAGGCAGTAGAGGCCAAAGAGCGAGTTTTAGTAAAAGAAGAAAATCAAACTCTTGCCACCATAACTTTGCAAAACTATTTCCGCCTTTACCAGAAGCTCTCGGGCATGACCGGTACAGCCATGACAGAAGACAGCGAATTTAGGCAAATTTATAAGTTAGGCGTTACTGCGATTCCCTCTAATCGTCCGGTTATTCGCGAAGATAAGAACGACCTTGTATATCGCACCTTAGAAGCTAAGTTTCGTGCTGTGGCCGACGACATTGCAGCAAGACACCATGCTGGACAGCCAACATTGGTTGGCACTGTGTCTATAGAGACATCCGAGTTGTTAAGTCGTCTTTTGCAAAAACGTGGTATCCCCCATGAGGTCTTAAACGCTAAGCATCACGAGCGTGAGGCACATATTGTGGCACAGGCAGGGCGTGTGGGGGCGGTTACCATTGCCACCAACATGGCAGGTCGTGGTACCGACATTCTTTTGGGTGGCAATCCCGATTTTCTTGTTGATGAGCTACTGGTTAACAAGGGCATTGCGTTAGATGAGGCAAGCGAGCATGATATTAAGCTAGCACAAGAAGAAGCTTTAGCCATCACTAAAGATGAACACGAGCGTGTAGTTGCAGCTGGTGGCTTGGCGGTAATTGGCACTGAACGTCATGAAGCGCGTCGTATAGATAACCAGTTGCGCGGTCGTTCTGGGCGTCAGGGAGATCCTGGTTGTACTCAGTTTTACCTCTCCTTAGAAGACGACCTAATGCGCCTATTTGGTGGGGATCGTATGCAGCGCGTCTCTAACCTTATGCTGCGCACGCAAATGGATGATAGTACGCCTATAGATAATGGCATGGTTACTAAGGCTATAGAGTCGGCTCAGCGCCAGGTAGAGTCGATGCACTTTGACTCGCGCAAGCGTGTATTAGAATACGATGATGTCATGAACTTGCAGCGAAGCGCGATTTATAAGGAGCGCAACGCTATCTTAGATGGCAAGGATGTTCATGCTCGTGCTTTAACTATATTAGAAGAAACAGTACAGCGTGCGTTAGAAACTTATGGCGAAAAAGTCATGGACGATTGGGATTGGGAAGGCCTGACGCAATGGCTGCATGAACTTACCGGTTTAGAGGGCGTTAATGCCAAAGATCTGATTGTTAAATATGACGATGACGCTTCTTTTGGTGAGTCTCTCTTAGGCTTTTTAGAAGGTGTTTTAGCAAAAAAAGAAGAGACATTAGGCACCGAGATGCTAAGCAAATTAGAGTCGCAAGTTATGTTGCGTACCATGGATAAACGCTGGATGAACCACATGCAAGAGATGGATTATCTGCGCATGGGTATAGGTCTGCGCGCGTTTGGTCAGCGCGATCCGCTCACAGAATACAAAAGCGAAGCCCATGCAGCTTTTGGAGAACTTCGCGATACCATGTATGACGACTTCATTCGTACAGTTTTACGTATCCAGGTTGTTATTCGCGAAGAGGACGCGCCAGATGTTTTGCGCGGTGCTCAGTATTCAGGGCCTAGCGAAAATGTACCCTCGATTCGCGAAGATATACGTATGCAACAGGCGCGCCAGTTTGCCGCAGCCCAAGGAAGTGCTGCCGCAGAGGCACAAGGTCGCGCTAACGCTGCCGCACAGGCTAAAGCAGCCGGCATGACAAAGGCGGCAACCGTTGTAAAAGATAAAGACGACCCTTTTGCCAATGCCGGTCGCAATGACCCTTGTCCTTGTGGCAGTGGCAAAAAGTTTAAGAACTGCCATATGCGAAACTAGTGTCTAAGATAGTCTTTGTTTAATAAAAACTTTATTTGCACAATCTTTTCTTATGGGAAGATATGAAAGGGTTTGATGGCCGAAGATATACAACCTATGCTTAATGATCTGCATGAGCGTCTTGTTCAGGCGCGCAGCTGTCTGCGCCTAGACGAAAAGCGAGAAGAACTTATTAATTTAGAGAAGACCTTTACGAAGCCTGGTTTTTGGGACGACCAACAAATGGCGCAAAAGTTAAGCAAGCAGGCGGCGGATTTGCGAAGCGATATAGCATGCTATGATAATGCTTTGCTATTATACGATGACGCTATTGCTGCAAATGAACTTGCGCTACTAGAAAACGATGATTCTTTTGCCGAGGAGGCCGCACGCAATGCTAGCAAGCTAGCTATTGTTTTGGACGAGATTGAGCTATCTTCTTGGTTTGATGGCGACTATGACAAAGGTGATGCTATTGTTTCTGTAAACCCTGGTCAGGGCGGCTTAGAGGCTCAGGATTGGGCCGATATGCTTTTTAAGATGTATTTGCGCTATGCTCAACGAAAGGGATGGAACGTAGAGGTTTTAGACGCTCCGGCAGGAGAGGTCATAGGCATCGATCACGCGACATTTATTGTTAGCGGTTATAATGCCTATGGAATGCTTCGCTCAGAGCAGGGGACACATCGCTTGGTGCGTATTTCTCCAACAGATGAAAAGAAGCGCCGCCAGACGACATTTGCCGGCGTAGAGGTAATGCCGGTTTTGCCAGACGATATTGAGGTAGACATTAATCCAGCTGATTTGCGTATTGATGTCTATCGCTCCAGTGGTCCTGGCGGCCAGAGTGTAAACACCACTGACTCTGCTGTACGTATCACTCATGTTCCAACGAACACGGTTGTTACTTGTCAAAACGAGAAATCGCAACTGCAAAATAAAGAGTCGGCAATGAAGATTTTACGCGCACGTCTTTATGAATTGGAGCAGGCCAAGCGCGATGCAGAGATCGCGGAGCTCAGAGGCACGAAGACTGAAGCCTCTTGGGGACAGCAGATTCGTAACTATGTGCTTTATCCGTATCAGCTGGTAAAAGATGCTCGCAGTGGTGTAGAAACAGGCAACGCAACCAGTGTTTTAGACGATGGCGACCTAGATGCTTTTGTTGTAGGCTATCACCGTTGGCGAGTTGGATGATCTTGCGTTAGCGATCAGTCTAAGCATCTGGTCAAGTTTGTTGTAGTGTATCGCCGTTGGCGAGTTGGATGATTTTAGTAATGTGAGGAAAGGTATTGTTGTTTAACGAAGAAGAAGTGCGTAAGAGCGCCACGCAATTGCGCAAAGACATCATTAATATGATTAGCAAGTCTGGAAGTGGGCATCCAGGTGGCTCGCTAAGTGCAGCCGACATAATGGCGGTACTTTTTTTTGGCGATGTAATGCGCTATAGCGCTGCTAACCCACAACTGCCGGATCGCGACCGTTTAATTCTTAGTAAGGGGCACGCAGCACCCGTGCTTTATGCTGCGCTTGCTCGCGCTGGTTACTTTCAGCCAGAGGAACTTGGCACTTTGCGCCAACTTGGCTCACGCTTGCAAGGACATCCAGATTCGCAAAAACTTCCTGGTGTAGAGGTTTCTACAGGTTCTCTGGGGCAGGGACTTTCTATTGCATGTGGTCTTGCGCTTGCGCTTGAAGCTGGTGGCAATGATTTTGCTGGCGTTGACGAACCTGGTGGCAATGATTTTGCTGGCGTTGGCGAACCTTGTGGCGTCGGTTTTGTTGGCAATGCCGCTGGTGGCGATGAAGCCGTTGGTGTTGTTGGTGGCGCCGATGCCGTTGATGCTGGCGTTTTAGGTGCTGCTGGTGGCACAACTGACGTGCCCAAAAAGTCGCCACTTAAATCGTTTAGTTCTAACAGCAGACGAGTGTTTGTACTCTTAGGCGATGGCGAGTGTCAGGAAGGTCAGGTTTGGGAAGCTGTGATGTTTGCTGCTCACAAAAGGCTGAAAAATCTTATAGCTATTGTTGATAATAACAAGCTGCAGATAGATGGTAGTGTTTCTGCGATTTGTAATTTAGATAATCTGAATACGAAATTTAGCGCCTTTGGCTGGCAAGTTCAAGAAATAGATGGTCATGATGTTAATGCTATTAAGCTAGCATTAGAATATGCTACTAATAGTGAATTTGAAGGACCGCGTGTTATTATTGCCCATACAATAAAGGGAAAAGGAGTGAGTTTCATGCAAGGGGAGTGTGGCTGGCATGGCAAAGCACCAAGCGAAGAGCAACGTTTGGCGGCACTGGCAGAGTTGGATGATGGTAGTTTGATAAGTCAATCGCTGACATCTGGTGGTACCTTATGAGTGCGACTGGGCAAGATTTAGGTTTACTAGACACGATGACGCAAAAAAGCGAAGCGCCAAAGAAGGCAACTCGTTCTGCTTATGGCGAGACTCTTGTAGAGCTAGTGGCATTAGGTCATGACATTGTTGCTATAGATGCTGACCTTACAGGCTCAACAACAACAGCTGTGCTTGGCAAGAAGTATCCAGACAGGCTAATAAATGTTGGCATTGCCGAGCAAAATATGATTGGTGTAGCTTCAGGCATGAGCTTGGCTGGCAAGACTGCATTTACTGGATCATTTGCGGTTTTTGGCACAGGACGAGTTTACGATCAGATACGCAATACGGTTTGCTACTCTAAGCTAAATGTAAAGATTGTTCCAACTCATGCAGGAATCAGTGTAGGTCCAGACGGCGGCAGTCATCAGATGCTAGAAGACATCGCATTGATGCGTGTTTTGCCAAATATGCGCGTTTTAGTGCCCGCAGACTATACAAGCGCCAAGGCGGCTATCAGGTTGGCCGCAGGTACACCAGGACCTGTTTATGTTAGGCTTGGACGTGCCTCTGTGCCTATTCTTTACGGTGAACAGTTTGCGCTTTCGTCGTATGAGTCGCACCATGATCTTTGCCATGAGTCTTTAGCCGAGTCTCATGGTAACCTGCAAGATGACTCTTCTGGTAACGCACACAAGCTTACAGAGGATGCTTCGCAAATGTCAGGCGGTTTTGCTTTTGGCAAGGCAAATGTCTTGCGTACAGGCACCGACATCAGCTTGATAGCCTGCGGCATAGAGGTTGCCTATGCCTTAGAGGCGGCAACAATCTTAGAGCAGCATGGCGTTAGTGCCGAGGTCATAGACGTGTTTAGCATTAAGCCGCTAGATGAAACAACGATTTTAGGTAGCATAAAAAAGACCGGAGCAGTTGTTAGTTGCGAAGAACACATGCTTACAGGAGGTCTAGCTTCTGCTATTGCCGAGCTTTTGGCTAATAATCCAGGGGTCTGCAAACGACCACTTGGGAGAATTGGTGTAGATGATCGCTTTGGCACATCGGCAGAGATAGACGAACTTTTTGCTGAATATAGATTAAATGCGAAATCGATAAGTAACATGGCGCTTTCTGTGCTATAATTAGCTCTTTCATGCACAGATGCAGATACCGAACGGAGAACAATCGTGACAAATAATTTCAGCTCGCAGGGTTTCTCCCCTGAAACTGAAGCCGTCATGGATCCATTTGCACTACAAAGTGCGCAGTATAATGCACCGCAGGCAACAATCAAAGCAGTGCCGTTGTCATCGGCTGTGTCAGCAGCTGCAGATCCAATGTCAAGGCAACCACAACATAACACGCAAGCAATGATGTCAGACTATAAGACATTCTCAGATTCACAGGCTACATCGGCACTCACAGATGTCACTAATGCCGATGCCACCGCCCAGACAGCTGCCTTTGCTGCCTATAAATCTAGAGAGCCCAAGCCATCCAGAAAGCCAATGCCGGGGTCGAAGCCAGTGGTGCTTTTTGAAAACGTTAGTAAGGTTTACACAGCTCAACCAGATAGACCGGCATTGTCAAATGTCTCACTAAGTATCGCCGCTGGCGACTTCGTTTTTCTTGTTGGTCATTCCGGCTCGGGAAAATCGACCTTTATTCGTCTCATTAATCGTGAGTTCGTGGCAACCAGTGGCAAGATTTATGTTGCCGGCGAGGAATTGCGCAGTATGCGTCGCTGGCGTGTTCCCTATCTGCGTCGCAACATTGGCTGTGTTTTTCAGGACTTTAAGCTTTTGCCAAATAAATCTGCTTTTGAAAATGTTGCCTTTGCGCTGGAGGTCATTGGTAAGTCTAAGCATATTATTCGTACGCAGGTACCAGAGGTTTTACGACTTGTAGGTCTTGAAGACAAGATGGACAAACTGCCTGACCAACTCTCTGGTGGCGAACAACAGCGCGTAAGTATCGCTCGCGCTATTGTTAACCGTCCACCGATGCTTATCTGCGATGAGCCAACAGGTAATCTTGATCCTCAGACATCATTAGGCATTATGCGTCTCTTAGATCGCATTAACCGTACGGGTACAACCATTGTTGTTGCTACTCACGATCGCGAAATGGTGGACTCGATGCGCAAGCGCGTTGTTGCGTTAGAGAATGGTTATCTTGTTCGCGATATGGAGAAGGGGGTGTACGGGATAGATGCGTAGTTTTTTCTACTTCATTAAAGAAGCGCTGGGAAACTCTAAGAAAAACTTTGGTACGACATTTGGTGCCGTTGTTACTATCTTCTTGTCTTTGTTGGTTATAGGTGTTTTTATGACGGTCTCGATGATTGTTGATAAGACCGTTCAAGGGGTCGAAAGCCAGGTGTCTATCTCTATTTGGCTCAGCGATAACGCTAACCAGACTGATGTTACTGAGCTGCGTACCTTTATTAACAACATGGACGACGTGCAATCGGTCGCCTATGTTTCTAAGGACGAGGCAATGACGCGCTTTATAGAGATGACTACCAAAGAGGGCACAGATATTGTTGATCAGTTAGATGGTAACCCAATGCCAGCATCTTTAGAGGTTGAGCTTGCTGTTCCAGAAAATGTTCAATCTGTAGTTGATCGCATTTTAGAGCACCCTACTTTAAAAAAGGTCATTGGCAAGCCAGACAATCCATTATCTGATATTCGTTATGGTAGTGAAGTTATAGACAAGCTTTTTGCCGCCTCTAATGTCATTCGTATCGTTTGTCTGGTATTGGTAATACTGCTGATTTTTGTTGCTCTGGTGTTTATAAATAACACTATTCGCTTGGCGATTTTAGCGCGTCGCAAAGAGATCGCCATCATGCGTTTGGTAGGTGCATCTAATGGTTTTATTCGCGGTCCATTTCTTATGGAAGGTGCGCTTCAGGCACTTGTTGGCGCTGGGCTAGCAATACTTTGTATTTGGGCTTTGGTGTCTAACCTTTTGCCCATGCTTAAAGAGTTGCTAAACTGGCTGCCCACAGACTACACAACAATGCATGTCTGGGCAATTTACCTTTTGCTATTAGGCGTTGGTCTGCTCATTGGTCTGTTTGGTTCAGCATGGGCAATGCGTCGCTATTTACGTGTCTGATTTTACGCTTTGTTCCTTTAAGTCTATCTAAGCTTTTGTTGTATAACTAAAGGATATATTAAGCGCTAATGGCTAGAAGACCTTATAAGGCTCGCAAGATAATAGGCTCGCGCACTAGTGTAGGTGTACTTAGTATTAATGCTAGTGGGCGAGCCTTTGCTAACACTTCCGAAGGCAGTTTTCATATAAAAAGAAGTCGCCTTAATGGCGCTATGGATGGCGATTTAGTAGAGATTGTTCCTTTGCATGCGAACAGTGGGCAAGACAGTCTAGACAGTCTAGGCAGTGTCACAAGAGTACTGCAGCGCTCCCATGAAACGCTGATTGGTGTCCTAGAATACGTAGACGGCTTGGGTGTGGTTGTCACAGATGACGCAAAAACTCCCTATGATGTTTTTCTAGATCCACTTTGCTTTGGCAGACCTGCTAAAGATGGTGATGTTGTCGTGGTGCAGATAACTTGCTATCCTTCTCGCTATCAATCTTGCTCTGGTTACATTGTTGATGTATTAGGAAATTTAAACGACAAAGGCATAGACACTGAAATCATAATTCGCCGCTATGGTTTAGAGACTAATTTCTTGCCTAATACGCTTTTGTCTATGAAAGAAGCGCTACGCGAAGTAAGCTTGGGAGAAGACCTGACTTTCTGCGATGCGCTTTCTGCTTTTAAGGTGTCACAACCAAAGCGCAGAGATTTGCGCGAGTGGCGAATCTTTACCATCGACCCGCATGATGCCCGCGACTTTGACGACGCGCTTAGTATTCAGATTTTAGGCGACAGCATGCGTTTGGGTGTGCATATTGCCGACGTTAGCGCCTATGTGCCTTTAAACAGCGACCTAGATCTGGCTGCCCGTAGACGTGGCACCAGCGTTTATTTGCCCGACCGTGTTATTCCCATGTTGCCTGCTGAGCTTTCTGAGGATGTTTGCTCTTTGCGTCCTAATGAAGACAGGCTGACTATGACAGTAGATATGTTGATAAGTGCCAACGGCTCGGTTACTAAGGTCGAGTTCTACCATTCAATAATTCGGTCTCAGGCTCGCTTGACTTATGACGAAGTACAGAAATTGTTGGTTGACTTTGATACATTCAGCGCCACCGATGCTTCTTTTGTTTATGATTCTGACACTAAGTGTGAGGCTAAATTTGGCTTAACAGCAAATTTGGTTCGCGACTTATTAACATTAGATAAGCTGGCACGCAAGTTAGCGCAAAAACGCGATGCGCGTGGTGCGCTAGATTTTGATATTGCAGAGCCACGTGTCTACCTTAACAACGAAGGAATTGCGCAGCAAGTTGTTTTGCGTAGCAAAAACCGCGCCACAGCTTTGGTAGAGGAAATGATGATTCTTGCCAATGAGGCGGTGGCAATGTGGATGCTAGAACAGGATGCACCAATGGTCTATCGCGTTCATGATGAGCCGAATCCTGCTGTCTTAGAAGAATTGTTGCCAGTTTTGCGTGCTTTTGGTTTAAATATTAGCGAGGTGCCCTCAAGCTCACAGGGGCTTAAACAGTTAATGTCACAAGCGCAGGAGACATTAAGTACAGGCAGCTGCGAACTTATCAACATATTATTATTACGCGCAATGAAAAAGGCACGCTATTTGCCGGTTTTTACAACGCATTTTGGCTTGGCATCTTTGGCCTACACGCATTTTACATCGCCAATACGTCGCTATCCAGACCTCATGGTGCATAGGTTACTAAAGTTGCGTTTAGCTAACTTTGCGCCTACAGATGAACTACTTAAGCAGTTGGAATTGATTTGCGGACAATGCTCAGATGCCGAGGTTAAGGCCGAAAACGCCACTCGTGATGCCTTGCAACTAAAGATTTGTGAATATTTTAGTAGCCACATTGGTAGTTGCTATATGGCAATAATTAGTAGCGTAACTGCTACAGGTTTTTTTGTGCGCGAACAGAAAGGAGCCGCTATGGGTTTTGTTAAGGCACAGGCTTTAGGTGCAAACTTTAGTTTTGTTCCTGAGCAATATTGTTGGCAAGACATGCTTACTGGCGAGAAGTTCAGCCTTGGCGAGTTAATACGGGTGCGACTGACTGATGTGGATATGCAAAGACTTCGTATGGACTTTGTGGTAGCCTAAGTAGATGATGTTATTATGTTGCGAGAGTGTGAAAGCAAGATACGCTTGTAAAGAGCGCTTTAGTAACATGTTAGCAGTGAGCGCTGGTAAAGAGTGCTAGAGTAGTACGCTTTAATTATTATTTGATGCCGCGATGTAGTGGCAGAATGGAGCAGAATATGAACAGCAATGACTTAAAATTTTTACAAGAACTTACAGAGGCACCATCGCCATCTGGATATGAGGTACCCGCAGCCAAGATTATGTGCCGCCGACTTGCCTCAGTTGCCAATAAGATAGAGACAAATATTATGGGCAGTGTACATGCTACGCTTGAGGGTAAAAGTGGCGGGGTAGCACCAAGTTTGATGATCGCCGGCCATCTAGATGAGGTTGGTATGATGGTAAAGTATATAGACGATGATGGCTATATTAGCTTTGACCCTATAGGAGGAGTAGATGCAGCAATTTTGCCAGGCACACGCGTGTATGTTTATGGCAGTGGCAAAAATAGCGCAAAACCTGAGCCTATATTGGGTGTTATGGGACGAAAGCCCATTCATCTGATCGAGCAAGATGAGCGCAAAGCTGTTACCAAGATGGATAAACTATTTATAGATGTTGGACTTGATGGCAAAACAGCTAAAGAGCGCATTCGCATTGGTGATTGCATAACCTATGGTGTGGGTTTTCAGGAATATGGCGATGGCTTTGCGGTAGCTCGTGCATTTGACGATAAAATTGGCGTTTGGATTGCCTGCAGAGTTTTAGAAGATGTTAAAAAGGCAGGACGAGCCTTAGGTAATGTTATTGCTGTAGGTACCGTACAGGAAGAGATTGGTCTTCGTGGAGCTACGACTTCGGCATATGGTGTAAATCCATTTATAGGCATTAGCGCCGAGGTAGGTCATGCTACAGATTATCCGGGAATCGACAAGCGCAGCTATGGCGAAGCCATTTGCGGTAAAGGTCCACTCATTGCCCGCGGACCTAACATAAACCCTGTTCTTTTCGAGCGAATGATTGAAGCTGCAAAAAAAGCTAAGCAGCCGTATCAGATAGGACCAGAGCCAAGAGGCACAGGAACCGATGCCAACGCATTTCAGATCTCCCGTGGTGGGAAAGTTGCGGGCTTAATTTCTATACCACTGCGCTATATGCATACACCTACGGAGGTATTAAAACTTAGCGATTTAGATGCAGCAGTAAAAATTATCAGTAGATTTATTTTAGATTTAGATGCAGAAGTAGATTTCACGCCACGTTAGACATTTTAGAGTAATAGGGAAAGATAGCAAGTGATTAAGAAAGCAAATAATAAAGATAGCACAATAGCAAAAAACCGCAAAGCTTATCATGACTATAGTATCAGTGAAACATTTGAGGCTGGACTTGTTCTTACTGGTACAGAGGTTCGTTCGCTAAGAGAAGGTGGCGGTCAGCTTACAGATACCTTTGTATTGGTGCGCAGGGGAGAAGCTTGGCTGCATGGTTTGCACATTAAGCCATACAGCCATGGCAGCCGTGCCAATCAAGATCCAGATAGGGTGCGCAAGTTGCTTTTGCATAAAAAGCAGATTCGCTATCTGTCGCAAAAAACTGCCGAGAAGGGAATGGCATTGGTGCCATTGACGCTCTACTTCTCTGACACTGGTAGGGTAAAGGTGTTGCTTGGTCTTGCCAAAGGCAAAAAAGATTATGACAAGCGACAAACGCAGGCGGAACGTGAAAGCAAACGCGAGATAGAGAGGGCGATTAAGTCTCAGCTGCGCTTGTAATTAACGCCAATCATTTTCGCCAATCATTATGGCCAACCGTTGTTGTTAACTACAGAAATCTATCTCAAGGATTCGGCAAAGTTTCTGTCATTAGCTAGCAACCGCTGAAAGTGGCTATTTGTAACTATGATGGATATGCCCCTTGTTCATTTCCGGTAAAAGCGCTAAGATTGTTTCTTGCCCTTTGGCGTACTTTCATGTGAAAGCAAGTTGTAATTCTGATGTCGGGTCGTGGCGCAGTTTGGTAGCGCACTTGACTGGGGGTCAAGGGGCCGCAGGTTCAAATCCTGTCGACCCGACCATTAGTCTCTCTCATCCCAAAAATCTATTTGTCGGGTCGCCATGGCGGGCGCTGCGCGCCGCCGCCTGCTTACGCAGGCAGGATTTGAAACTGCAAATCCTGTCGACCCGACCATTAGTCTTTCCCATCCCAAACATATTATCGTCGGGTCGCCATGGCGGGCGCTGATGCCGATGCCCAAGCGCATGTGCTCGGCGATGTCACACGGCGCTGTAACGCAATGATGTCACACAGTAATGCCACACAGTGATGTCGCTTTACAAATTTGTAAAGAATAATCATGTGGAGAAAAACTTGCTCTGCCATAAGTCGCTTCTCCACAACTTCTTCTTTGTGAGTCTAAAAACCCACGGCGCTAAGGAAGCCAATTGGGTTTGCTGTGCTGAATTTGTTGGTGAATGACGCAAGCATGTTTAACAGTTGAATTATGAAGAGTTCGAAGTCTTGTCGCGGAAGGATAATTTTGAGCTGCGCTACAGGACAGACAACAGATACTTCTGAACCCACATGACATTCTTTGCCTGTTCAAGCACCGTGACAGTGCCATCTATATCCTTGCGAACAAGTTCGCGGATAGTGTTTCGCTTGCCATCAAGCGAGTTGTCCCAGATGTTAGCAATTGTTCCAAGCAAGCTTGTCTCGTTCTTCTTGATTATTAATGTTGGCAAAATTGCGTGATGCAATATCATCCGGATTAATGAAAGTAAAGGCGCGGTCGATATTTGCCGTGTAGATTACCGAGGATTTTCCTGAGCCATTAGGTCCAATGACTGCAATTAAGTCTTTGTCGCGTTTAGGTTTCATTAGTACGCCAATGAAGCCCAAGCACTAAGCATGTTTCCGCTTTGAAGATATATGCTCATGTTGGTCTTGAGATGCTCGTGCCTCTTGGATACGCTGGACAATAATTTCTGTTGGCGTAGAATTGCCAAAAGGGATAGATTCTGAACCAACTTTTTTCATGTCATTGCGAAACTTCTTTGACGAGAAGTATCGTATTGCCTTACTAGCCACGCTTAACTCCTTCAGAAATAAACAAAACTAAGATTACGTTCTTAATATGTTAGCACTATTACACGTTATGTGGGATGAGGAAACCGTCATGTTACCCCTCGGCATGACATGAGCGCTTTTTCTGCGCGCCACACGGTTGAAGATGGCTTGCTTGCTGACGTTTTGCCGTCTTGCGATTTCTACCAAGGGTGTGCCGTCAAAGTAGTAGGCGC
>JAIRQA010000133.1 GCA_031256715.1 Coriobacteriales bacterium
AGCGTTTTTCTGGTCTTAGTTTCTATGCGAAACGCCGCCATTTTATTTTTGGCGCATTTAGTTTAGTCATATACTAACTTACACACTAGGCGTTAGTGGTATAAAAGCCAATGTACATGGTAAAATGCATTGTTTAACTTATGTAAAAGGAGCTTGGATTGCATAATAGGTTTCAGAGGGATCTGTCATAAAAGCTACTCGAACTACCATGAATGAAAGTGTTGAGGTTTCAGGTGCTGCACTTTCTTATGATTTCTAAGAGACCTTCTAAATGTGTTTCAGGCGGTTTTATGTTTATGGACTTAAAAGTTGCGGGGAAGACATTTACAAGCATTTTTGTAGCGAAAGTGTAAAAAGGACAATACGATAGATGTACTTGTAATTAGCAGTGTATTGCGCAAGACGCTACACAAGGCGTTACGAAAGGCAAGGCGGTTAGCATCTCATGGGTAACGCTTCACTTACCGTTTCAAAAGACGCTACACAAGGCGTTACAAAGTTACTTATTCCTGCGTCTATCAAGAAGAGTTAAGCTTGTTTTTAAAGAGTCAAAGAATTGTGTTAGGTTACTTTCATTGTTAGAAAGGTAGGCTGCACCAACATATAGCCGTGCGTCAACATCTATTATTGGCACCAAAGCTCTATGTTTTGTTTCCATCTGAAAACCCATGTCTCTTTCTGTGCTTTTCCAGATAAGAATGCTTCCGGTTAGCGGTGTAGAGAAAAATTCAATGTGGTTTGAATAGTTAACATGCTTTAATTTTGGCGAGAAACCATGTGTGTGACAGATACTAAGAATCTGGTCGAAAGAAGCGTCTGTTTTATCGCTTTCGAACTTAAGAAAAACTTGATCCCTTAAGTCTGATATCGAAACACTTTCGCGCATTGCAAGAGGATGGTTCACGCTCATTATTGCAACAAGTGGGAGGCTGAACAATGATTTGTATGTTAGACCAGCTTCTTCAACTTTTTCCTTGGGCTTAAAACTTACGCAGACATCAATCTTGTTATCAAGAACCATGTTAATGAGATCTGTCCTTTTGTTAACACTGAAGACCATATTGCGACCGTTGGTATTTCGCATAACAGTAGCAGTCATCGACAACAAAGGGGCAATGTCTGTATCATCTATATCGCCGCCAATGGTGATTGAAGGCAGGGATTTTATTGTCTGTAATTCAGAATGCGCGTCCTGATAAAGCTCAACTATGGTAACTGATTTTTCAAAGAGTAGGCGTCCTGCTTCTGTTAATTGTACACCGTAACATGTACGATCGAAAAGCGTAGCATTAAACTCAGCTTCCAATGCAAGTATATGTTTGCTAAGCGCTGATTGTGTGATAAAGAAGGTTTGAGCGGTTTTAGTGAAGCTTAAGCTTCTGGCTAGCTCGTTAAATTCCTGAAGTGTTTGGATATTAACCATTACTCATCCTCTTTTCCAAGTTTTACTGACGGCTAGTATAGCAAATCTCTACAGTAATATTCCTATTCCAAAACGGAATAGGTGATAGCAACCATTTAAGAGATATTCATTTTCCTATTCCTTTCTGCATTAGAGAAAATCAATACGTATATAAGTTGCGCAGGGCAAAGAGAAATTACGGCAGTTTGTGTGGCAGGAGCACATTTTGGCACACGTTTTAAGCTAAATAAAGACATGGGAAGGTGACTATGGGTAAATTAAAAATCTCAAGGCGAAGCTTTATTAAAGCAGTTGCAATAGCAGGTGCTATGCTAGCAAGCCCTCAGGTTACACCAGCGCTGGCGCGTACTGCTCATGCGGCAGAGATAGCAGGAGAAGTTAAGAGAATTCGTACTGGCTGCCGTGGCTGTGGCAAGATGGAATGCGGTGTTATTGCTGTTGTAGAAAATGGCAAAGTTATTAGGTTAGAAGGTGATCCAACTGCGTTTGCCTCAATGGGTAATTGCTGCACCAAATCACAATCATCTGTACAAGCTGCCTATCATCCAGATCGTTTGCATTATCCTATGAAGCGCACAAATCCAAAGGACTCTGATGATCCCGGGTGGATGCGTATCTCTTGGGATGAAGCCATAAGTACTATCGTAGAGACGTTCGACCAACTCCAAGCAAAATATGGAGGCGAATCTTTGTTTGGTATGGCAGGAACAAGTCGCGTTTGGTGTATGTTTGGTTCGGCAAATGGCATGTGGCTCTGGGATTCTCCAAATATCGTTCAAGCTTGGCAAATATGCAAAGGACCAAGGCATTTTGCCACATTGATGGTCTCTAACTTTGCCCAAAGTTGGATGGAGACCGTTGCACATCCAGATGTATTTGTCGCCTGGGGCGGTGCATCAGAGTTGTCAAACTATGATGATAGCTGTAGAACTACAGTAGATGTGGCTACTCGCGCACAAACTCATATCTGTGTAGATCCGCGTCTCACAAATATGGGTAAAGAGGCCGATTACCGTTTGCACCTACGTCCTGGTACAGATGGTGCGATGGCATTGGCATGGATTAACGTTATTATCGAAAACGATCTTATCGACAAGTTATTTGTTAAAAAATGGACAAACGCACCATTTTTGGTTTGCGATGATATAGAGCCAACAGGCTGGAAAGAGTTCGCGCCAATCATGGGCACGCCCTTTGAACTTAAGACGCGTCTACTTAAAGAAAGCGACCTTATAGAAGGTGGTAGTCCAAAACGCTTTATGGTTTGGGATACGCTTAAAAAAGATTTAACATACTTTGACGCAGAAACAGGGTTTTGGAAAGACGAGGTCTGGGAAAAGCCCACTAAGGGCAAAGAAGCACAGCAGGAAAATCTTGCGCCTGGTTTTCATCAAGGCTTTGTCATAGATCCCACCCCCTTTAATCCACTAATAGATCCGGCTTTATCTGGCGAGTATGAAGTTACATTAAAGACCGGAAAGAAAAGCAAAGTTAAGCCCGTGTTTGAGCTTCTAAAGCAACGCGCTCAAGAATTTACGCCAGAAGTTGTAGAGAAAATCACTGAAGTACCGGCAAGCCAGATTCGCGATGCGGCATTAGCATATGCAACCCCTTTGCACCCAGAAAGAGGTTATGGTAATGGTGGCATCCAATACATGTTAGCAATCGAGCATGCCAATACTGCTATCCAAAATTCTCGAGCCTGCGATATTATCGTTTCTTTAACTGGTAATGTAGATACTCCTGGTGGTAATCGTGCATCTACTCGTGCTCCTATAGAGGGTGGACAAATGGGTTTTGCCAACAATGGATCTGGCGTGCCCATGCTTTCTGAGGGACAGATGGAAAAGCTACTTGGTAGCGAGGACATACCACTGCTTCAGTGGTGGGGGATGTGGGCAGATGCAGCTGCAACATGGAATGCTGTCTTAACAGGAGAACCATACAAAGTTGTAGGAGCCTTTAGCTCTTCCGGCAACTTCATGAATCAATGTAATACCGGCACTGTATGGGAGGCACTAAAGAAGCTTGAGTTTTACGTTGAAGCAAATCTATGGCATACTCCTGGCGGTGGCTTATGCGACATTGTGTTACCTGCGGCACATTTTCTGGAGCTAAGCTCGCCGCGCTCGTCTCAGGGCTCTTCTGGCACTATGGGCGCGACGGTTAAATGCATCGACCCACCGGGCGAAGCAAAATTTGATGGTGAAATTATTAAGATGCTCTACCAGTACAAGAAGTTGCCATACAATGTTGTCCCCGGTTTTCCCGAGTATCCATCTATGGAACAGATTTTGGATATGTCGGTTATGGGGTTTGAACCAAAAGGTTGGGTAGAATTTGAGAAGCGCTTCCAAGAGCATGGTTGGTGGGATTGCAAAGAAGTTGAGCCGGAGCTTTGGGGCACATATCGTCGTTATGAGACCGGTGCATTAAGAGCCAGAAACGCAGCGGGTTTTGTGGGCACACAAGGCGATGGGTTACCAGGGTTTTATACTCCAACAAAAAAGATTGAGTTGTGGTCTACCGTTATGGAATCATTTCATCCCGATGGCACTTGGAATCTGCCCACATACACTGAGCCGCCCCATTCTCCCGTTTCCGATCCGGATACCTATGCCGAATATCCGTTAATTGTTACAACGGGAAGGCGCATTCCGGTGTACTTTCATTCTGAGCATCGTCAGCTGCCTTGGTGTCGTGAACAATGGCCAGTTCCTCGTGTAGAAATTAACCCTGAAGATGCCAAAAAGTATGGCATCGAGCAAGGTGATTGGGTTTGGATCGAGACTCCACATGGCAAAATAAGAGAATGCGCAGATTTATATTATGGCATACGACCAGGAACCATAAACTGCGAGCATCAATGGTGGTTCCCTGAATTTAAACAGTCTGGTTCAGGATTTGAACTCTGTGCAGTCAATCATTTGGTAGACAATTGGGCAAGAGACCCGCATTGTGGTTCATCAAATTTGCGGGCATACCTTGGCAAGATATACAAGGCAACACCAAAGAATTCTCCTTTTGGCAACCCTGTGCCATGCGATCACAATGGAGTGGAGATTATTCACTCTGCAGATGATCCAAGGCTAAAGGAGTGGCTGCCAACCTACGAGGGAAGGGAGTGAGCAATGGCAAATTACGCGCTATTAACCGACTTAAATCGTTGTGTGGGATGCTTGGCGTGTTCTGTAGCCTGCAAAGCTTTAAATAATGTGCCCATTGGCAACTACTGGAATAAAGTATTACGCATTGGTCCAAATCTTAAAGAAGGAGGTCAGTTCCCAGATGTCGAGATGTACTTTTTGGTGGTGCAATGTCAGCATTGCCATAAGCCTCAGTGTGTTGAGGTTTGCCCAACAGGCGCTTCTTTAAAAAGAGAAGATGGCACTGTTCAGATTGACAAGCAAAAGTGCATCGGCTGTCAGTTTTGCGTCATGGCGTGTCCCTATAACGTTCGCTATCTTAATTTAGATGAGAAAGTTGTCGAGAAGTGCACTTTGTGCGAACAAACTATCGCCACGGGTGGCTTGCCTCAATGCGTAAGTCAGTGCGGTGGCATGGCGCGCTTCTTTGGCGATTTAGAAAAGGGTATCGAGACATTTGAGGGTGCCGAAAATGGCGATAAACGCATTATATTTAGCGACTTTGCGCAGCCGTATTCGGCAGACCAAATTCATACTTTGCCCGATGTTGGCAATGAACCAAAACACCTTTATTTACTTAGAAATGCAAAATGGCAAGGAGGAAACCAATAATGGAAGTCATGTGGTCTTTAATAATTTTTACTTTGTTTGTTTGTATTAGTGCCGGTAGCTTTGCTGTTCAGGGTATATATGCAATACTTGGCAAGCAAGCAAAGCTCCAGCTTCCTGTTTTAATAATTGCTTTCATTGCCTTAGTGATAGGCGGCGTAGGTTCTTTTACTCACCTACAACACTGGGAAAGAGCCTTTAATGGCTTTGGTCATATAACATCAGGTATCACTCAAGAATTAATTGGTGTTATTTTAATGGTCGTTGCAATGCTGGTTTATTTTGTTTCTATGCGCAAAAAAGAATCTGTTCCAAAGTGGGCAGGCGTTTTGGCAGTCGTTATTTCCTGTCTGATGATTATTTTAATGACTACATCTTACATGATGCCAGCGCGTCCTATCTGGAATAGTTTTGTGCTATATCTCTTTTACTTTGCCGAGGCTATTGTTTTTGGTGGTGCTATTACATGGATAGTCTCTGATGTTGTAAAAACAGATAATACAAAGATTATTGCTTCAAGAGCTGCGGCAATAGGAGCAACCTTAGTTGTAACTTTAGTTCTTGTTTACCTTGTCGTCTTTTCATCTGCCGGCTTTGCCAATGTGGGCTATTACTACGATCCAACACAGCCTACAAAGGCGATTTTGGATGTTAACAATATTTTTGGTTCAGTTCTGGCTGGAGAAAACGCAATATATTTTTGGCTTGCTTTACTTGCGGGAGGCCTGATTCCTGCTATCTTCGCTTTAGTTAAGTGTAAAGATGGTGCAAGCGGCATAAGTTTTGGCTCTATCGCTTTAGTGGGAGCATTAGTTGGAGGCGTTTCGTTTCGTGTGTTGCTATATGTTTTGGGGTACTCGGCTTTTCTGTATTTTTAAGATTGTTCGGGACCGAAAGCATGTCACTAGATAACATTTATTTATCTTGTTGCGTAAGGAGAAATGGTGGATTTAAACGATAGTTCTGATGATTCTATCACGCTAGAGCAAGAGTCTGAGTTGCTGGTAAGTGAGCGACTTGCAGCTTTGGTTGTAGGTTTGCCAGGGCAAAAAGAAATTCTTTATGGCATTATTGATTTTTGTCGTACGCCTCAAAGCCCCACAAGCGTTGATCAAAAAACACTTGAAATGCAGACCGTTAAGAAATCAGTATATTCCCCGGTAGTTTTAAGGAAGCTTTTGGAGGAGTCTGGTGCCCTGATGTATCTGCAGCCTGCAGAGCCACAAGCTGCAGAACCACAGCTAACAGTGCCACCACCTGCAGAGTCGCAGGAGGCTGAGGCTTGCAACGACGACGATCCAGACTATCTAACAGTGACTATTCGCCCAGAAGGACAATGGGTGGCAACAGATGAAGGTCTGAGTGCAATAGACAGCGCAGACCCTTTTGCCGAGCTTAAACAGCTGTTAGTAGTGGAAGCAAATTATCGCGATGTCTTCCTAGATCTTTTGCAATATTGCGCCAAAGAATCGCGAAGCCAAAAGGAACTAGACGCATTTGTGCAGGAAAATCCTGTTACACATAAGCCAAGAAGGTATGGAGGCTATTTCATTGACAGGTTAGAGGCGCATAAAGCGATTGTCTGGAAAGACAACTGGTCAACTACAGAAATTGGAAAGGAATTTTTAGCAAGAAATTCCTATGCAGGAGCACAGGTATGAGCGAGTATTATATTGAGATTATAGATGTGATGCAAGGTCGTATGGCGACATACAGATTTCTTAGTCGTTTGTATCGCAAAGAGGTAGACCAAGAATTGTTAGATCAGTTAATTGCCATGCGCTACCCCGTTAAAAGTGGTAACGCAGAAATGGACGCAGGCTACCGAATGATGCACGGATATATTTGCAGTACATGGGAAAGAACCTTAACCGACTTAGCCATCGACTTCGCCCGAGTCTTTCTTGGGCATGGCATTAACGCGCACTCAGCGGCATACCCGTTTGAAAGCGTTCATACTTCTGCCAAACGTCTTTTAATGAATGATGCCCGTGATGAGGTGTTAGCGATTTATCGTGCCAATGGTATCGAGAAGACTAACGCTTGGCGCGAGGGAGAAGACCATATTGCCTTGGAGCTTGAATTTATTAGTTTGCTAATAGAGCGAACTTTAGAGTTACTTCAGGTCAAAGACGAAGAACAAGTCTTTTCTTTACTTAGAACTCAACTTAATTTTCTGGATAATCATCTGCTTAACTGGGTACCTATGCTTGTAATAGAGATGCAGAAGTTTGCCAAGACTGACTTTTATCGTGCTTTAGCTCTGATTACTAGCGGTTATCTAACTGTTGACAGGGAGATCTTGGAAGACATCCTTGCTGTTGCTAAGTTAGAGGACTAGCAAAGATGAAGGCTCAGTTGGGATTTACACGCAGAACTTTTGCCATTGGCGTCACAGGTGTGCTTGCGCTACTTGGTTTGGGCGGAGCATCTCGCCTAGTTCAGGAAAAGCCTTTAACAAGACCACCTGGTGGTCAGGATGAGGATGACTTCATTGGTGCTTGCCTGCGTTGTGAAAAGTGCCTAGAGGTTTGTCCCGCGCAGGTAATAGTTCCGGCTACGGTGGAGGCAGGTTTTCTTAACACAAGAACACCAACCATGAACTTCAAGCTAGGTTGGTGCGATTACTGTAAAGATTACAACGGTGGCTCGCCTAAGTGCGTTGATGTTTGCCCGACGGCTGCATTAAAACTAGCCGTAGATTCAACTCCAGAGAACACCATAATTGGCAAGGCTTATATCGTAAAAGATTGGTGCCTGGGATGGCAGGGCAAGGGGTGTCGCATTTGCCTTGAGCAATGCCCATATGATGCTATTACGACTGATGAATATTCTCGTATTAGAGTAAAGTATGACGCATGTAATGGCTGTGGGCGCTGCGAATTTGTCTGTGTGTCGCTGATGAGTGGCTCTTATACACCAGGCGCAACAGACAGGGCAATAACAATTAAGCCAACGCAGATAGTTGATTTTTTGTTGGCAAATGAGGTGAATGGATGAAAAGTCTATCTGCGAAAAGCTTTCGCACGATCACTATAACAGCGGTTGTTCTGGTTGTTATGATTGGCTATGTGACTCGCTCTGAGCTTGGAAACCTGTCTGCTTTAGGGTGGGGTCTTATTACAGCAATTTGCCCTCTAGGTTTTTTAGAAACCATGCTGGCGAGCAAGACATTAATTCCTCAGGCGCTTATTTCTTTTATCGTTATTGTGATAGTAGTTATAGTTTTTGGTAAGTTCTTTTGTGCTTGGATTTGCCCAACTGCACTTATTCAGCGTATTTTACCTAAGCGATCTAAGAAAAAAGAAACTGCCAATATTTCTGAGGCAGCAGACTATGCAGATGATTGCGGCACAAACAGTAACGTTGTTAACAAGCAGCTGCATCTTGCAGAAGCGTGCAAAGGTAAACACAAAAATATTAAGCTAGATTCTCGCCACATGGTTTTAGGCGGCACATTACTATCATCAGCGCTCTTTGGATTTCCGGTTTTTTGCCTAGTTTGTCCAGTTGGCTTAAGCTTTGCAACGCTTTTGGTAATCATGCGCTTATTTACCAACGGAGAGGCTACATTTACTGTTTTGCTCTTTCCTGCCATATTGATTCTTGAACTTATTGTGTTTCGTAAATGGTGTACAAAAATTTGCCCACTTGGTGCTTGTGTGTCTTTATTATCAGGACTAAACCGATTTTTCAGACCACATATTGATGACAATAAGTGCTTAGTTACAGCAGAAAACAAGGAGTGCTACAGATGTTCAAAAGCTTGTAATGTAGAGAAAATCAACCTTAGATTTCCGAGCAAATCTGGTGGATCTATGAATGATTGTAGTAAGTGTCGAGAATGTAGTGATTCTTGCCCCACAAATGCCATCAAATTTCCGTTTCTGCCAAAAAATCTAGAGCGCGAGAAACCTGTGCTTCCGACTAAGCACTTCTCAACAAAAAATGAGTGACAGGCTACAAACTGTAGTGCTTTTTTAAGGAAAAATACTAAGTAAGAATTCTTTGGTCTTTGCAAGCAGCTTGATAAATGAAATTCAATGTAGATAACGATGAAGTAGACACATAAAATGTTAACGAAAATGAGCAATGTCGATGTTAGAGGAAAGGAAGAGAATATGGAGGCAATTCTATGAACGAAATAAGTTTAACAAGGCGAACTTTTCTTAAATCAGCTGCCGCTGCTCTTGCAATTGCAGGAGCGTCAGGTGCCTTGGTGCCAACGAAATCTTTTGCAGAAGTTCCACCGCAAAGCGATGATGGAGTTACCAAAGTTCGTTCCTGTTGTCGAGCCTGTGGCAAGACCGAGTGCGGTGTTTGGGTTTACGTTAAAGATGGTAAGGTTATTCGTACAGAGGGTGATGAGACCGCCTTTAACTCGATGGGTAATCATTGCAGTAAAGGACAGGCATCCATACAAGCTGCTTATCATCCGGATCGTATCAAGTATCCAATGAAGCGCACAAATCCTAAGGGAGCAGCTGACCCAGGTTGGGTGCGTATTAGCTGGGACGAAGCCTATCAGACAATTGCCGATAATATTATGGCTCTGCGAGCGAAATATGGTGCCGAGACACTGTTTACATGGTGTGGCACTGGACGTCAATGGTGCATGCAGTCTGATGCCGGTATGGCATTTCAATTGTTTTCTACCCCTAACGTTATTGCAGCGTACCAGGTCTGCAAAGGTCCAAGGCATTTTGCTTCGGGCATGGATATATCGCGTTCTTGGTCATGGAGCGAAGTTATCAATCACAGCAGTGTTTATCTGAATTGGGCTACAGCACCAGAAATTTCTAACTACGATGACTCATCGCGTCTTGTTGTAGATTGTGCGACGAAGGCAGACACTTTTATCAGCGTCGATCCACGCATGGCAAATCTGGGTAAGGAGTCAGACTTCTGGCTAAATCTTCGTCCAGGTACAGATGCCGCTTTGGCCTTGGCATGGTGTAATGTTATCTATAAGAATAAGCTCTGGGACGATCTTTATGTAAAACGTTGGACTAATGCCCCTTTTATCTTGGTTAAAGACATGCAGCCAACAGGCTACCAATGCATGAGTAATCATCCGTTCGAGATGAAATCTCGTTTACTAACTGAAGTTGATATTGATCCATCAATGGTGGATTGGCAAATAGAGGGCGAGGGTAACCCCTATAGGTATCTAGTTTGGGATACTCTTAAGAAACGTTGGACCTATTGGCAGGCAGATCCAACCGATGCACATTGGGAAGGCGAAAATTGGACGCCACAAACAAAGGGCAAGAAGCAAGATTCGTCAAGAATGATGCCCAATCAGCGTTTTGATGGCTGGATAGCTGATTTGTCACCTTTTAACCCAGAAATTGATCCGGCTTTAACCGGCGAGTTTGACATTAAGCTTAAGAATGGCAAAACGGTAAAAGGCAGGGTTGTTTGGGACATTTGGGTTGAACAGATTAGCAAATATACACCAGAATATGCGTCTGAGATTACCGGTATCGATCCAAAGGTAATCGAAAATTCGGCACTTACATGGGCAACGCGAAAAGATCCTGATTTGCCAAATGGTGGCATCTATTACGGTCTTGGTGTAGAGCATGCAGGAAACTCCACACAGAATTGTCGCGCCATACTTGCCGCATGTGGCATGGTAGGCGCAATTGACACACCTGGTGGACAGCGCGGCGCCACACAAGGTTGGGCAGGACAATCTGGTCCTACTTCTATGCTGCCGTCTATGGCGTCATTTGCCTTTATGCCAACTCCTGAGGTAAGCGCGAAAATGGCTGGTGTAGATAAGTTTCCGCTACTAGGGTGGTATGGAGTCTGGTGCGATGCCGAGACCGCGATGTCATACGCTCACCAAGAGCCTGAGTCTCCATATTTCATTCATGGTGGCATGATTGGCTCAGGTGACCATATGAATATGGGAAACGCCAACTACAATTGGGAAGCATTAAGCATGTTAGACTTTCTTTTTGAGACAAACCTCTGGCATTCTCCTAGTTCTGGTATGGCAGACATTCTCTTACCGGTTGCTCATTGGACAGAGGTTGATGCGCACCGTATTGCCCAGGGCGCTTCGGGCGGCTTTTTGCTTTGTTGCAAGGTTGTCGAGCCACCAGGAGAGTGTAAGTCAGATCCTTTGCTCTTTTTGGAACTAAGCGAATATTTTGGCGTGCCTGCTTTTGACGGACCTGTGCCTTGGCCAAAGAAAAGTGAAACGGTAGATCCTGAAATACTTAGCCTAAATATAGAATGCGGGCAATATGCGACATGGGTTGCAGAAGTTTTAGATGATATACCAAATGCCGCTAGCCCCAAGTTGGCAGACTGGATTAAGAGTCGTTATAAGAAGCCACCTGCGCCAGATGAAGTATGGGAGTGTATGGTTCGCGACTATCAGGAGCATGGGGCTTGGTCGATGAAAGAAGCATATCCGGCAGACTGGGGTACATATCGACGCTTCGAGACGGGACAAGCCTATTATCCAGGTATGCATCAAGTTCCAGTGCAACGTAGTATTGGTATTCCGGGTTTTCCAACGCCAACAATGAAACAAGAGCTATATAGCACAATTATCGAAACCTTCCATGGCGACCCTGATTTGTGCCTGCCGCACTATACAGAACCAGTTCACGGACCTGTCGCCGACGCAGAGCGCTATAAGGAATATCCCTTGCAGGCGATTACCGGTCGTCGTATTCCAGTATACTTCCATTCAGAGCATCGCCAGCTACCTTGGTGTCGTGAGCTTTGGCCGGTACCAAGAATGGAAATAAACCCGGCTGATGCTCAGAAGTATAATCTTGTTCAGGGCGACTGGGTCTGGATCGAGAGTGAATGGGGTAAAATCAGACAGACAGCTGACCTTTACTATGGTATTAAGCCAGGAACGATAAATCTGGAACATCAGTGGTGGTACCCTGAACTAGCACAAGCAGATAAAGGCTTTTCTCTGAGCTGTTGCAACTGCTTGGTGGATACAAAGGTGCAGGATAAATATAATGGTTCATCGGTTGTGCGAACTTATCCGGTGAAGATATATAAGGCTACTCCAGAAAACTCACCATTTAATAATCCTGTGCCATGTGGCGATGATGGTACAGAAATAATTACCAGTTCAACCGATTCACGCCTAAAGGATTGGCTGATTGGTGGGCGCGGGGTTCAGCCAGACAAATTTAACGAGATAGGGGACTAATCATGACGCAATTAGCAATCGTTACCGACATCAATCGCTGCGTGGGTTGCCTTGCTTGCTCGGTTAGCTGTAAGGTTATTAATAATGTTCCCATTGGCGCTTATTGGAATAAAACTCTGCGCATTGGGCCAAATCCAACAGAGGGCGGCTCTGGTCAGTATCCTGATATCGAAATGTATTTTCTTAATGTTCAATGTCAGCATTGCAACAAGCCTCAGTGCGTTGAGGTTTGTCCAACTGGCGCATCAGTAAAGCTTGTTGATGGTACTGTTCAAATAGACAAAAGCAAGTGTATTGGCTGCCAGTTTTGCGTTATGGCATGTCCCTATAATGTTCGCTACCTGAATTTAGAAGAACGTGTTGTTGAGAAGTGCACTCTATGCGGGCAGTTAACGCAAAATGGGTCTTTGCCACAATGTGTGAGTCAATGTTGCGGCATGGCACGTTGGTTTGGTGATATTGATGCCGGTGTTGAAAACCTTAAAGGTCCAAATGACTGCACATTAGGTGATTTTGTTGAACCGTACGAGCTTGATAACATTCATGCATTGCCAGATGTAGGAAACGAACCATCATTTAGATATATCTTACGTAAGTTTAAGTGGCAAGGAGGAAAACAGTGACTGAAGTCGTGTGAGTATTAATTAACCGGCTATGACATATGTTTGTTTTGCTTAGATTACTTTGCTGCACAAGATATTCAGAGCAAATGTTCAGGTAATTAATACATGGTAAGAGTGCCAGGCAGCTTTTTTGTGACTCGGTTGTGTAGACATCTTTTATTAAGTCTGAGTTGCTTCAGCATCTATGAAGTTGCTGAGCCGCATACGATGAACTAAACATCCGGGCAAGAAGCTGCCTGCCGTTTAAGAAGTCTTCTAGGGCAGAAAGAAAGCCAGAGCGCTTAATGTCTAACCATGATAGCTTCTAAGCATTTTAACGATTGCTGTTTTATTCCGATGTCGGGAGAAAACCTTATATTTAATGTCGCCACCATGAGGTGAGTACATGTCCTTGCGCCTTGGTAATTTTGCTAATAGTGCGACATAGCGCGTCTGAACGTAGTAATTTTACATGCTTGGGATTAATATGAACGCCAAGAATAGAGCGGCACAAAGGGCTAAAGCAGTTAGCGCTGCACCAAAAGACAGCAAGATAATCCGAAGTAATCCTTTCTTTTTATACCTTAAGCCAGCAATTAAGAGAACTAAGCCTGTTAAAAAGGACAATGCAATAGATGTGCTTATACTCATATGCTTTCCATTCTAAAACCATAGCCAGTCTATATCTTATACATAGCATCACTGCAATTTGCAGTCGCTTTAAGGCAGCAAAGTTAAATTCTACGCCTAGCAGTTTCATCCGTCAAATTTGCCGCATATGCACTGACATACATGCCAACATACGTTTCTGTTCACGCTCCACCCCATGTCATCTAGAGGCGAGCGAAGCGAGAGCTTAAAGGTTCTATTTAGCCAGACCGATGTGTCAGAACATTTAAGCATTGCCGCCACGGCAATCTTAGGATGACGCAAGGGGATGCAAGAAGAACATAGTTCGGGATTATGTAAATTGGTGGACGGGACGCTGTGGACAGCGTCCCCTACGGGGGCGTGAACAATAACATAAAGTGGCTAGCAAGATGTAACGTAGTTGTTTGTAGTTCAGGCCATGACAATTTTTCTGTTCGCATGGTAGGGCATTAAGCCATATAAGATGGCATGGTGCAATTTTTAGAACTCAC
>JAIRQA010000051.1 GCA_031256715.1 Coriobacteriales bacterium
GAAGTTTGTTGAATATGGTGTTATGCCAATATCTTCAACGCGCCTTGCATCTAAATAAGAGTGGATAAAAATGAATGTAAGACTTGCTAAAATCACACTGCAGGCTACTGTCGCTCGCAAAAAGAGTTGTAGCTTGGACGCTTTCATATGTTATGTCACCTTCCCATATGAATACTACAGAAAGGTGACATAAGCACATGCGCATTCTTAAGAACGTGAAACATTTCTTGTTGTTACCAGATATTATAGTAGTAGTGGGGAGAACCAAACAA
The DNA here is from genome assembly GCA_031256715.1 of Coriobacteriales bacterium. Lineage (GTDB taxonomy): Bacteria > Actinomycetota > Coriobacteriia > Coriobacteriales > UBA8131 > JAIRQA01. The sequence continues at coordinate 273 of JAIRQA010000051.1, forward strand.
TCCCCAAAGCTCTGCCCACGAATCGTTCCAAGGTGCAACTGTTCCAGATGTACTTACACTGCTGTCCCATGTGACGGTTGTGCTATGCCAGCGAGTACTGGAGTATAAAAGTGACTGGGCGGCAAGGCCATTGCGACCGTATCGCCAAGAACCTCCATACGCGACAGTTTGCGAGCTTAATGCTTCCGCATCTTGCGGAACTGCTACAAGCGCGCCCACAAGACCAAGCATCAGCACCAACGAAACACTAACAATAGCTTTTGTGATCTTAATTTTAAAATAACTCATCTCTCTCTCCTTTCTTGATGATTCAAGAACAAACTACCCTAAGTGTGTTCGAACACCAATTACCACCCTAGCGATAAGCCTATTATAAACTAACTTCGCAGTTCTGAACATCACGTAAAATACGTGATTTTTTATGGTTCATTCGCGCAAAATAAGCGCAAGATAAACGTGAGACAAACACGAGATAAACGCAAAATAAGCGCAAGATAACCTTAAACTATTAAGCGCTCACGCTTATGCGCGTAGTAAAAAAATACGAGGCGTTGCGCATCATTGCGACCTGACTAATTACCGCAACTAATTGCTTAAACTGCAAACTCCCAGATAAAGACCTCATACTTTAAGTCTGAATTAGTTTATAACATACCCATGGCGCGACTTTGGCAGTCTGTTCATGCTTCAAACTTGGTTTAGACGAAAGCATGTGAGAGAAGGTTTGTGCATGGCATTTGTTAGCGGCAATAAGTGACAACAAGCAACAGCTTGTGGCAACAAGCGAAAGCTAGCATTAGTTAGCAGCAGCTAACAACAGCTGAATCAATCTTGTACTAACTTGCAACAGCTGAATCAATCTTGTAACAACTTACAACAGCTGACACTTAGCATGAGGTTTCAAGAACCAACAAGTACTTCTCGGCATAGCTAAAAGATCGTAAAGCAGTAAGTGATAAGCAATAAGCGGAAGAATTAGAAAGGAGCAGGAATGGCTGAAGTCGATGGCATCGAAATTCAGGGCGCGATTGATACCAACAAAGATCGTGACCAGATTGGTACCTCGAAAACTGAAAATCAGTTTCAGATTGGTGCTGGCAAAAAGCATGACGTGCAGGACTGGACACCAAGCAGACCATGGCAGTATGAGGAGGATGGCTATATTGTCACACGAACATCTGTTTGGAGTGCGCCTGGCTGTCACGAGGGTTGCGGCGTTTTAGTTTACTCAGACAAAGAGACAGGACGCTTTGTTAAGCTGGAGGGCGACCCAGAAGATCCATACAATCAGGGCAGGCTCTGTCCACGTTGTTTGGCATTTAAGCAGGTAATTCATCATCCCAACCGTATTTTATATCCCATGAAACGTGCCGGACAACGCGGCGAGGACAACTGGGAGCGCATAAGCTGGGAAGAGGCGCTAGACACCATAGAGCGCGAGTTTAAGCGCATTGCCGTTACTTATGGCCCAGAGACTATCCACCTATTGCGCGGTACCGCCCGCGATAATCAGTGGCAGGTGGGGCGTTTGGGATATGCTATTGGCAGCCCCAACGAATATGGTTTCTTAAGTGGTACCGCCTGTTATCTGCCGCGTATCTCGCTAATGATTATGACCTATGGTGGTTTTATGATTGCCGATATGTCGCAGTTTATGGCCAAGCGCTACGATGATCCGGATTGGGTATGCCCGGAATGTACCATTATTTGGGGTTGCAATCCGCATATCTCTAATCCTGATTTTTATATGGGTCATTGGGTGACCGATGTTATGAAGCGCGGTTGCAAGCTGATTTCTGTTGAACCGCGTGTAACATGGTGGGCCTCCCGTGCAGATATTCACATTATGTCACGTCCCGGCACCGATACTGCTGTTGCCATGGCAATGCTTAAGGTAATCATTGAAGAAGACCTTTACGATCATGAGTTTGTTGAGCTTTGGACATATGGCTTTGATGAATTGGCAGAGCGCTGTCGCTCTTTAGATTTAGATGAACTTGCTCAGATGTGCTGGGTACCGCGCCAGAAGCTAGAGGCTGCCGCGCGTCTTTTTGCCACATCTAAACCAGCATCTGTTGTTTGGGGCTTGGCGGTAGACATGCAGTCGCAGGGCACACCTTGCGCTCAGGCAATCGCGGCCTTATGGACGATCACCGGCAATTTAGAGCGCCCGGGCGGCATGGTTTACACTACAGCACCCATGGGCGTAGATCCTCCATCTGCTGGTGCCTGGGGCTATTATGATATCTTAACAGCAGAACAGCAAACCAAGCGCATTGGCTGGAAAGAATACCCAATGTATCGCTATGGTCTTACTCAGTCTATGCCAGATATGTGCTTAGAAGAGTGCGAGGCAGGACGCGTTAAAGGTCTTTGGCTGCAAACATCTAATGGTATTAACTGCATGAGCTGCGAGTCTGAGCGCTGGTATCAGGCACTAAAGAAAGTTGAGTTCTGTGCTGGCGTAGATATCTTCTTTACACCCACAATTTTGGCTTATGCCGACATCGTCTTACCGGTTGCTACTTGGGCAGAGAAAAAAGGCATTCGCGCTCACTACTATTTCTTATCTACAATTAATCCAACTTGCGCTGCCGAGGGTGAGGTCTTAAGCGATGCCGAGATTAACCGTCGCTTGGGTAGCCGTTTTGACAATGACGCCGAGTACTTAGAGGCTGTTAAACACGCACGCAACCCGCAGCCGGCATGGGCACAGTGGGCAAGCGACGAGGAATGTTTTGACGAGATGATTAACATGACCGACTATACTTGGACTCAGCTGCGCGACAGAGGCCCGGCATATCCGGTTTACAAGTACTACAAGTACAAGACAGGCGAGCTTCGCCCCGACGGTGGCATGGGCTTTAATACACCTACTGGTCGCGTAGAACTATACGCTTCACTGTTCTCTAACTTTGGTTATGACCCTTTGCCTTATATCGAAGAACCAGGCATTGGACCTTCTACAACCCCAGAGCTTGCCAAAGAGTATCCGCTAATTATGATAACCGGTGCTCGCACAACGTCATTTTTTCATAGCGAGCATCGTCAGATTCCGTGGCTGCGTCAGCTGACGCCTGATCCTTGGGTTCAGATTCACCCGCGTACTGCCGAGAAGTATGGAATCTCTGAAGGCGACTGGGTTTGGCTAGAAAACATGGTACGCAAGCCAGACCGCAGCATCTTTGACACCACTACAGATCCACGCCCCGAAGACTTAAATGATGGTGGCACTTGGGAAGTGCGCCGCTGCCGTCAGCGCGCGCGTATTACCTACGAAGTTGCCGAGTACGAGGTAGCTGCTCAACACGGTTGGTGGTTCCCCGAGCAAGACCCCAATGAGCCATCGCTCTTTGGTCGCAAGCAGTCCTTTGTTAACGAACTTTTGCGCAACAAACCAGGTCGTACCGGCTTTGGTGCTGACCTTAAATGTACTTTGTGCAAGGTATATCCATGCACGCCTGATGAGGTTGCTGCTATGCCCAAAAATCATTGGCGCAAATTTGATGTACGCGAGCTAAAGCGTGGTGTGGACCCTGTAACAGGACAATATGTAGAGAAGGGCGCCGGTGCAGGCGCAGATGCTGACGCTGCCGCAGCAGCAGCTGACATTAAGACCACCGTGACAGCTGACGCTGCACAATCTTCGTTAACCGGAAAGGAGGCCTGATATGGCTCGCAATGGTATATTAGTAGATTATCAATATTGCACAGGTTGTTATTCATGCGAGATTGCCTGCCAGTCTGAACACGACCTCTATCTTGGTCAGTGGGGCGTAAAGGTAATGCAAAATGGTCCTTGGCCAATTAAAGATAAAGATGGCAATGAGACCGATCGTTACGTTTACGACTTTATTCCCTCATTTACATTGGTTTGCAACCTTTGTGCTGAGCGCACTGCCAAAGGCAAGAAGCCGTCTTGCGTGCATCATTGTCAGGCAGATATTATGAAGTATGGTCCGGTAGAAGAACTTGCTAAGGATTTACAGAAGAAGCCATGGCAGTACCTTTGGGTGCCACCGCAAGCTTAAGCTAGATTTCTGTTTTTACGTAAGTGAGTTTTAAGTGCGGGTGCGGCGTGGCAAAGACGCGAGGTTACCGTGGTTTGTGGTTTTGCCGCGCCCAACCGTACCAGTTATGGGCTCACCCACGCCGTGCTTGACAGGCACTGGTTATGTGCTCTCACACGTCGCGTTCGCACAGTGCATGTTCCGTTTTACTGCGCTCGTTGTGCCCGCACAGTATATGTGCCGCTAATTGTTTGATACTTTAAATAACGAGGGAGAAAAAATGTCTACAGCAATTAAGGAAATCGATCGCACGCCGCTAGCAGAGGCAGGCAAACCAACACCTCGCTTTGCGTGGGCGGCGCTTGTCTCAACATTAATTGTTAGCATAATCGTGCCCATGGCATGGTTTTGTATTCCGCCAAATGCTGGTTTGATATTTGGCACTTTTGCGATGCAGGGTACACCCATAGATCCAGCTCAATTTGGTATGCTAATGAATGGACTTTCGTATTCTGCTATGGTAATTTCGTTGCCGTGCGGTTTTATTATTAGAAAAATTGGAATTAAGCCAACATTGTTAATTGCCTGCGGAATGGTGCTTGCGGGCGCGCTTTGGATAGCACTTTTTGCCCAGATGGGCTACCAGTATTTGCTTATTGGCAGAATAATTGAAGGCTTTGGCGTTGGCATGACATCGGTTACCGGTCCTACGGCCGTTGCAATCTGGTTTTCTAACAAGCGGCGCGGCTTGGCTATTGCTATTTGGTCATGTTGGGTACCTATTGGCATGCTTACTATCTTTAATGTTTCGCCGCAAATTGCAAAGTCTCCAGAGTCACTTGCCATTATCTGGTGGCTGATAGTTATTTTGCTGGCAGTGGCTTTTGTACAATTTGCTTTAATTTATAGGATGCCGCGCAAAGACGAGACCACAGAGATAAGCTTAGAGCCACTAAAGTATCGTGAGGCTCTGCCTTATCTAAAGAATAGACAGTTCATTGCGTTGTTAATAGCATGGTTGCTTTTTGAGTACATAAACTATGGTTTTACCACTTTTGACGTCACATTTTTGCAGGAAGGCTTTGGTGTAGATCCTGTAATGGCAGCGCTTGTTGGCTCTATAGCCTCGGCATGTGGGATTCTTGCGCCAATTTCCGGAGCTATATTAGACAAGCTACATTGGTCGCGCAAATGGGTGTTGGTTGCCTTGGGTTGTTGCGCATTGGCTGTTTGTACTATTTTCGGATTTAAGGCAGCGAGCATTTATCTTTTTGCGGCATATTTCTTCTGGCATGTCATTGGTAATGTCATGTTGGTGGGTTCTTGTCGTCCAATGGTACCTTTTCTGCTTGGGCGCGGTGGTTCAACGGTTGTTGCGGTTGCGCTTTCGTTTTTAACTTTCTTCCAGTATTTGGGCGAGACTTTAGAGACATTTTTTACACTGGCAATTGGTGCTTGGGGATACGAAATGGCATCATGGGTGGCGCTAACTCCATTTGCAATCATTGCTGCCGTATTTGCATTTTTTGTGCGTCCATCTAAGGCAGAGCGCGAGCGCATAGAAGCAGAATTATCTGCGAAAGCTAATCCACCTGCTTAAGTTAAGTAATTATCACCTTATGTGCCATGCATTCCCTTCGTACGGGACGCTGTCCACAGCGTCCCGTACAGCTTGCATTCCCTTCGTAGGGGACGCTGTCCACAGCGTCCCGTTTATAGCGTCCCCTCGTAGGGGACACTGTCCACAGCGTCCCGTACAGCAATTTGCATAATCCCCGAACCCTTTTCTACTTGCGCCCCCCCCCTTCGTTATCCTGAGATTGGCGTGGCGGCAACGCTTAAGGCTTAGACACTTCGGTCTGGCGAACTAGATCATTTAAGCTCTCGCTTTGCTCGCCTCTAGATGACATGGGGTAGGGCGTGAACAGAAACGCTGTGACCCTCGCGCAGGCGCT
>JAIRQA010000067.1 GCA_031256715.1 Coriobacteriales bacterium
AGGATATGACATAATATGTCAAGAAAAATTCATAAAATTTGACAAAAAAATATGTCTTACGACACACGGTAGCAGGAGAAAGGCTAATACCTGATTGTTTTGAAACTGCGGAATAGACGTGTTTGTCACGCGTGCTTGCCGCGTGTGCTTGTCACGCGTGCTTGTCACATTCTCTACACTTTTTAAACTTCATTCTAAACTTCATAAGCTCTGCCCAACAAAAGAACTGCAGTTGTAGCATAATAGTAGTTTGCACATTTTTCAGAAAAACTGTGCGGGCATTTATTTTGTAAAACCTTAGCGATAACGGAGGTCATCATGGGAAAAAGATTTGGATTAGGTTCATTTGTGCTTGGCGGTCTAGTTGGGGCGGCGGCGGCTTTGCTATTGGCGCCACGCACTGGCGAAGAGACTCGCGCCCTAGTTGCCAACAAAGTAGACGAACTTTGGGGCGAGGGCGAAAAGATTTACACTCAAGGACGCGAGCGCATTTTTGAAGGCGTTTCGCAGGTACAACCAGTAGTTGCTAAAAAAAATGACGAGCTACGCGAAAAGATTGAGAGCGCGCGCCGTGCTATCGCCGAGCAGGTCGCGAAAAACGCTGCTGCCGCCAAAGATGTTATTAGCGAAAAGATTCCTGTCACTGCAGAAAAGATTGAGCAAGCAGCTGATGTTGTTCGCGGCAAGATGGATGAGGCATCTGCCAAACTTAAAAGTGTTGCTGCCGATTTTGTTTCTAGGGACGCAAGCTTAAAATCTGACGCATCAACAATATCTTCAAAGGCTGATATTGAAGATAAGGCCATAGATAAGACCACAGACAAAAGCACAGACAAAAGCGCATCAGCTGTCAATGATGCCAAAACAGCCAGTACAGACTTACCGGCTAGCGACACATCTGCGACATCTGCAGAATCTACAACATCCACGGCAGCTTCGGTGCCCGTAGCTTCTTCGGCAGCATCGTCTAGCACACCTGTATCGTCGGCATCATTTGCAACAGGCGCCACCTCGCCTGCTTCGACAGCAACATCCGGCGCATCTGCAAGCGCGTCTAATGCGGCAACAAATATAAACGCATCATCAACAACCTCAGCGGATTCTCTTAGCGCTGCCCTCTCTGCTGCGGCTCAAAACTCAGGGGCACAGGGAACTGCTGCGCAAGGAACTACGTCGCAGGGCGGACAGTCCTTCTCGACATCTAATACAACAACTTCAGCATCGTCTGTCGCAAAGCCAGCCAACCAAGCTGCAACAGCTGTAATTCCGGCAGACGAAGAAGACGAGAAGTAAAGTCTTGCGTTGCACCAAAGATTTACGCGGCACACGCGTCCTAAGCGGGAAGCGCGGCACGTCCAAGATAGGTAAAATTGGGCGTGCCGTCTTTCATCCACAGACCTATACTTTAATGGGTTTTCTTGTAAAACGACCAGACTTGGCTTTTGTTAAAAAACGCGATGACCGTTTTTTGGCCTTGGATTCTTTGCGTATTATAGAAGACAAAGTGGTTGGTTACGCCGATAGCGACGCTTGGGATCGCGGCGCTTGCAAACGACTGAAACTAGATTTTGATAACTGCTTGCTACTAGAAGATATGCCTATTGCTAGCGTAAATGGCGAAAGCTTTGGCTATATTGCCAATATAAACTATAACGAGCAAACTGGCGATGTTATTAGTATAGAGGCTTCAGATAGTGCAGCGGCCAAAGCGTTGCTAGGCATTCAGGATATTCCCAGAGCGCTCTTAATTGGTTACGACAGTGGCGTTGTTCTTGTAAGCGCCGATGCCGAACAAATTGCGCTTTCTGGCGGTCTTGCTGCCAAGGCAGGTGCTGGAGTAGCAATCGTTGGCAGCAAACTGCAAAAGTCTGCCGATAAAGCTTGTGCAGTTGTAGAAGACGCTATAACCACGGGCGCCATAAAAGTTGGCAGGTCGATTAAGACAACCACCAGCAAAGTTAAAGCATCTGCTACTGCAACAACAGATAAAGCTGCTAAAGCTGCTGGTAGGTCAGTTGGAAAAGCAGTAAATGCACATACAACACGCCAAAAACAGGCTACTGCCGCCACGGCTAACGCCATAGAGCAGGGAGCTAGAACTATTGGCAATCAGTTAGGTAAAAGCAAGGGCATGTTCGCTGCCTTTAAAGATGAATACAAAAAATCATCTGTCAGAAACATCAGTAGTGCCGACAAAAAAACCGACGTCAGATCTACAAGAAAAACCAGTGACGCCGCCGCTAGAAAAACCAGTGGCAGTGCCGCAAGAAACGACAGCGTCAAAACTACTAAGAAAACTACTAAGAAAACTACTGACGCTACTGCCAAAGAAGCCAGTAGTGCCTCTAGAAAAAAGACCAAGGAGTAAGGGTTATGCTTGACATTAAATTCGTTCGCGAGAACATTCAATCTGTACATCAGGCAATGGCCTCACGCAATATGCAGTGGGACGCAGAAACCTTTATAGACTTAGATAGCATACGCCGCAAGCTTATTGCCCGCACCGAGGACTTAAAGGCTAAACGAAACGAAGAATCTAAGGCCATAGGCGAGCTAATGAAAGCTGGCAAAAAAGACGAGGCAGAAGCAGCCAAAGAAGAAGTGCGCAAGATAAATGACCAGATAGATGTGCAATCTGACGAACTTGAAGGCATAGAAGCAAGCCTAAATAAACTGATGTCTGTCATTCCCAATATTCCCAGCACAAGCACGCCTTTAGGCAAGGACGAAAACGACAACATAGAAATTCGCAGGCATGGCACACCACGCGACTTTCAAGCAGAGGGATTTGAGCCTAAACCGCACTGGGAAATTGGACCTGAACTTGGTATTATAGACTTCGAGCGTGCAGTAAAACTTGCCCACGCACGTTTTGTCTTACTGGCAGGACTAGGCGCCAGACTAGAACGCGCAATTATTAACTTTATGTCTGACACTCACACACGCCGCGGCTACAAAGAGTGGTGGTGCCCCGTTTTAGGTAATGCTCAAACCCTAACTGGTACAGGTCAACTGCCAAAATTTGAGGACGATCTATTTAAGACTACAGATGGAATGTACCTTATACCAACAGCAGAGGTCATGCTTACCAATATTCATGCTGGAGAAGTACTTGACGCCACAGACCTCCCTTTGCATTATTGTGCCTTTACGCCTTGTTTTCGTGAAGAAGCAGGTAGTGCAGGGCGTGACACACGCGGACTGATTCGTGTACATCAGTTTGACAAAGTAGAAATGGTTAAGCTAGCCACGCCAGAGCAATCTTTTGCCGAGTTAGAGAGCATGGTTTCAGATGCCGAAAACATCTTGCAACTTTTAGGGCTTCCCTATCGTGTCATAGAACTTTGCACTGGAGACTTGGGCTTTTCTGCTGCTAAGACCTACGATTTAGAGGTCTGGCTGCCATCTTACAACGGCTACAAAGAAATCTCGTCTTGCTCGAACTGTACAGATTTTCAGGCTAGGCGCGCAAACATCAAGTATCGTGACTTAAGTGCGCCCGAAGATGGAGGTTTTAAAGGCCAGCGCCTGCTACACACGCTAAACGGCTCTGGCTTGGCGGTTGGTCGCACCATGGCAGCGATTTTAGAAAACTATCAACTACCAGACGGCAGCGTGCGTGTGCCAGAGATACTAGAACCATACATGGGCACCGATACTATTAAAAAACAAGGTTAGTGCTTCATCGTTGGCATCTCGTCGTTAGTGCTTCAGCGTTGGTATCTCGTCGTTAGTGCCTCAGCGTTAATGCCTCAGCGTTAAAGCCTCAGCGTTAAAGCCTCATCGTTAGTATCTCATGCAAGTTATCCATCAAACAAGCAATTTATTTTAATTACCCCACAAGAGAGCTATTTATGCAAATTACACCACAAGAAATCGCCGAGACCTTGGCTATGGTCTCGCAACAAAACCTAGATATACGCACCATTACTTTGGGAGTTTCACTGCGTGACTGTGCCCACGAAGATATCACGACCTGTGCCAAACGCGTCTACGATAGACTTACGCAAATAGCAGAAAACCTTGTTCCTATTGCTAGCAAGCTAGCAAGCGAGTATGGCATCCCTATTGCAAATAAGCGCATCGCTATTACGCCTGTTGCAGAATTCTGCGCCGCTGCCGCACAAAACTCAGAAAATCTTGTACCTATAGCACAAGCCATGGACAAAGCAGCAGATGCCGTAGGTGTAGACTTTATAGGTGGCTTTTCTGCACTGATTCAGAAAGGCGTTAGTAGCACAGACGCCAAGCTTATCGCATCTATTCCAGAGGCATTAGCAACAACGGGTCGCGTTTGCTCATCTGTAAATGTTGCATCTACACGTGCCGGAATAAACATGGACGCCACCTTGTTAATGGCCAACACCATCATGCAGTCGGCAAAGCTAACAGCAGATTGCAACTGTATGGCTTGTGCCAAACTTGTTGTTTTTGCTAATGCGGTAGAAGACAACCCCTTTATGGCTGGCGCCTTTCATGGCAGCGGCGAGGCAGAAGCAGTTATTAATGTTGGCATCAGCGGTCCTGGCGTTGTTCGAGCAGTGCTAGAAGCTCTACCAAGTGATGCAGACTTTACAGCTGTAGCTGAGGCTATTAAGTCCACCACATTTAAAATCACACGCGCAGGCGAGCTAATTGCCCGCGAGGCATCGCGACGAATGGGCGTTCAGATGGGCATTGTCGATCTCTCTTTGGCTCCCACGCCAGCAGATGGCGACTCTGTAGCCCAGATTCTTGAGGCAATTGGTGTTGGAACATGTGGCGGACCTGGCACTACCGCCGCCCTAGCTCTTCTAAATGATGCCGTAAAAAAAGGTGGAGTCATGGCATCGTCATCTGTGGGTGGCCTAAGCGGTGCTTTTATACCAGTAAGCGAGGACGCTCGCATGATAGCGGCAGCACAAAAAGGTGCGCTAAGCATAGAGAAATTGGAGGCAATGACCAGTGTCTGCTCTGTTGGTCTAGACATGATTGCCGTTCCTGGCGATGTTAATGTCCAGACTCTATTTGGCATTATTGCCGACGAAATGGCCATAGGAGTAATAAACAACAAGACGACCGCCGTACGCATCATCCCTGCTATTGGCAAAGTAGCCGGCGATACATTAGAGTTTGGCGGTCTTTTAGGCTCAGCGCCTGTAATGGAGGTCAATCGCTTTGCCGGAACTGTGCTCGCCAACCGTGGCGGCCGCTTCCCTGCCCCACTTAACAGCCTGAAGAACTAGCCTGAAGTATTAAATTAGTGGGGCGTACCCCGCCAACTAAGAAACCACTGCCAGAAGAACTAGCCTGAGTTCCTAGTTTAAAGACCTAGGACAAAAAGCTTTCCTAAAAGCGCACTTTAGGCTCTAAGTTGCATGGCAAAAGTTACAAGATAGCTTTTGCTTTTTTTATGTCGAGAAACCCGCCTCTGCTCAAAAATCTCATTGAAGGTTAAGTCTGCGCGGCAGTTAAGGCTGCAGTTAGCTCTGCATTTTGCTAAACGGTTTGCTGAGCGTTTGGCTAAGGGTTTAGCTAAACGGTTTGCTAAACGGTTTGCTAAGCTTTTGGCTAAACTTTTTCTGTTGACGAACTATCATTTGCTTTCTTTGTTCATTTTGATATCATTTTGATATCACACAATTCTTGACATGCAGATAAGCACAGAAAATCGTATTGTATGCCAAGAAAACTCAGACACTATGAAATTAGGAGGAACGTTATGAACAAGACAGACAGCAAATCAGCGCATGACGTAGACGCAAGTAGTCTAAGCGACAATAGCAGCGCTAACCTACAATTAGTAGAAAAAACCGCGCCACATGTTAGTGGCATGGCAATACTTTTACTAGGTACTGTTCTCATGGTAGCCGCATTGCTTGCATTAACATTTGGCATTATTGCACTTGCTAATGAAAGTGAGGATAATTTTACATTAGGTATAGCATTAGTCGTCATTAGCAGCATATGGATTGCTTTTCCCGGCTGGCTTTTGTTTGCCGGCCTAAAGGTTGTGGCACCCAATGAAGCTTATGTACTTACGCTCTTTGGCAAATATTATGGCAGCTTAACCAAAACGGGTTTCTTTTTTGTAAATCCTTTTACGGTTCCCGTAAACCCCTTAAAAACTGGCACCACCACTGGCGGCACCATAGTTTCAATCACACAGCCAGAATCAGGCGAGAAAAAGGGTGCAAGCGCGTCATCCTCAACAAAATCTTCTAAAATATCACTAAAGGCAATGACGCTTTCTAACAATAAGCAAAAAATCAATGACCTTATGGGCAATCCAATAGAGATTGGCATCGTGGTTATCTGGCGCGTTGTTAATACTGCTCGAGCAGTCTTTAATGTAGATAATTTTGAGGAGTATCTTAGTATGCAATGCGATTCTGCGCTGCGCAACATCGTGCGGCTTTATCCTTACGATGTTCCTGGCGACGACGAAGGTGAAATGAGCCTGCGAGGCTCCAGCCAAGAGATTGCCGAGCGTTTAAAGGCAGAAATTCAGCAGAAGGTTAGCATTGCGGGGCTTGTTGTGGTTGAGGCTCGCATCACGCATCTTGCCTATGCTCCAGAAATTGCTGCTGCCATGTTGCAACGTCAGCAAGCTAGCGCGATAGTAGATGCTCGTACTTTGATTGTAAAAGGTGCTGTAGGCATGGTACAACAGGCTTTAAGTGAATTGGACGAAAACGGCATAGTTGACCTAGACGAAGAACGCAAGGCGAATATGGTTAGCAATCTTTTGGTTGTACTTTGCGGCAACAAGGATGCTCAGCCTATTGTTAATAGTGGCAGTTTGTACTAGTAGGCACGTTTTGCTATGAGCAAACGAGTTTCTATGGGCGGCGAAGTCACAGCGGCGAAAAACAGCGCGCCAAGCTGCTGTGATTAGCGCTGCTTATAGTGTCTTGAACGATTAAGACCGCGTTTGCTTATAATATCGTGCGTGATTAAAATAAGCGTTTGCTTATGGTGTCGCATACGATTAAAGCTGCGTTTGCCCACAATATCGTGCGCGATTTAAATAAGCGTTTGCTCACAATGTCCAGTTTGAGAGGATTGCAGAGGCGCTACCACAGTTTAACGTGCTGTGGGTAGCGCCCCGCAAAACTAATATCATGAACGAAAACAAAAATAAAAACAAAGGCAAAGCTAAAGACAAAGACGCTTCGTTAAACAACAGCGCCAATGACACATCTGCAAGCAAAGTTAAGCACACAGAAAAAGCTGAGCCTACAGGTGGCAACCCCGACAAGAAGAAGCAGATTCCACTTAGGCTTTCTTCTAAACTCTTTTCAGAGCTTGCTGCATGGGCAGAAGACGACTTTCGCTCCATTAACGGTCAGATTGAGTACCTACTAACAGAATGTGTCAAGCAACGCAAAAAGAAATAGGGTAGAATTGATTTTGCACAAATTAGCGCGTTGCACTCTAACGTACACTAACGCATACTAAAGCAATGGTTGGCTAAGGTTCTAACGAAATTATGTATGTGCACAGCGCTTGTGCGACACTGTTTATGCGACAGTTGAAGAGCTCATAGGTTCAGCAAAGAATCATGATGCTTGATATTATGTGGGGACGTAGCTCAGCTGGGAGAGCAATAGCTTTGCAAGCTATAGGTCGTGGGTTCGAACCCCATCGTCTCCACCACTCCACAAAAAAACACCCCTCCCCTGCAAAGGGGAGGGGTTTTGTTTAACATAATGACATTAATAAAACGTTACAAACTATCCCTCATAAACTATCCTGCCGTTAGACAAAGTGTAGACAATCTTCGTCTCGGAAATCTGTTTTGGGTCTATCTTAAGTATATTCTTGTCCAGCACACAAATATCGGCTTTCTTGCCAACCTCAATAGTACCAACTTCATCTTCCATAAAATTCTGATAAGCAACATTTTTGGTAAATGCTTCAAGCATCTGATAAACACTTAAAGCCTGATCTGGCGCACGGAACATATCTGTATCTTCTTCGTCTACAAATGGGCTATTACGAGTTACTCCAACTTCAATCTCGTTTAAGGGCACAAATGGTGTAACTGGGGCATCGCTGGCACCAGTAATTATGCATCCGGAGTTAATCATTGTTTTTGTTGGATACATGGCCAAGGCTCGCTCGGTACCAATAAATGCCGCTTCTAGCTCGTAAAGAGGATCGGCGTACATCCATAAAAACTGCAGTGCACTTATCACATCCAAATCTGACACACGATTAATATCCTCGGGAAGTATTGCGCAAACATGCGTCATTGTATGTCTAGAGTCGCGCTCGCCATTATTATCCAATGCGTTTGCATAGGCATCCAAAGTTAGTTGCACGGCACCATCACCTATTGCGTGAACGTGTACCTGCATACCCTCTTTGTCAAGCCTTTGAACCATGGTATTAAAGTCTTCAGTTGCCCAAACAGCATCGCCATGCCAATCATCGCCCATGCCTGCTTCGGGTAAGTATGGCTCTGTCATTACCGCAGTACCACTTTCTGTTACGCCGTCGGCAAACAACTTCACTGTACCACCACTTACAAGGTCGGTTTCATTTTGTATCGTGTTATTTACAATGGCAACAATTTCATCTGGAGACATCCCGGGCTTTGCAGTATTCACTATGCGCATGCGCAGGTTAAGATCCCCGGCTTTATCTAATGCTACATACGAAGCACTGTCATTGCTTTCGCCACCTAAGGCACCAACAATATTCGTGATATTGGTGATACCATAGCTATTTGCCTCGTTCTGAAACTCTTTGATTGCTTCTTGCTCTTGAGCACTAGTTAAAGCCATATCGGCAGATGCAGCACTAGTTACCAAATCAGCAGCGGCATCTGTAAGATAGCCTGTTGGCTCTCCAGATTCATCTTTGGCTATCGCTCCGCCTTGGGGCACAGGTGTATCTCTGGTAATCCCACCAAGGCGCAAGCCGGCAGAATTCGTCCAAATAGAATGGTGCGCCACGTCATAAATAATGATGGGCTTATCTGGGCTAATAGCATCCAAATCATCTTTTGAAGGACCTGGGTTTGTACCATCAGGCTGCTGCCAAGCGTTAAGCATAAATGGAGCGCCAGAATAAAGCGGCTTGTCGGGGTTAGCGTCAACGAAGTCTTTGATTCGCTGCACGTACTCTTCGCGTGTAAAGACATCAGAGAGCGAGATGCCAAACAAACGATCCTTCCAATCGCCAGGACCATGAATGTGCCCATCGCCAAAACCAGGTATCAGCATCTGCCCCTGAAGGTCTATCACCTCTGTATTTGCACCTTCAAAATCCTTAGCGCCAGCATCGTCGCCAACATAAACTATTTCGTCGCCCTTAATGGCAACAGCAGACGCAACGTCATTTTCGTCCACCATGGTTTGCACTACTGCATTCTTAAAAATTATGTCTGCCACAATAGCGCTTGATGTTGTCGAGAAACCCGTCGCGCCTGTTGCATTGCCACTAGCATTTGTTTCTGCCTGGGACGTGCAACTAGCGAAAAACGAAACGCAGAGCACAAACGAAACTACCAAAGACAATGTTGCATTAAGCTTACTTTTTCTTGAATGTTGCCTAACTTTTCCTCCCATTACCACAGTATCTCTCCTCTTCTCGTATAAAAACATGTTAACAGTTGCACTTAAACCATACTACTATGATGTCATTTGCGCTAGTAAAAATCGCGTTATAGTACTATTGGCAATACATGTGTACAAAGTTACTTTTTTGTGAATTAAGATACATATGCAGATAGATAGCCCTTTTCTGCTGTTTGAGCTTCTACAGTTTCAGCTTTTGCTGTTTCAGCTTTTGCTGTTTGAGCTTTTGCTGTTTGAGCTTTTGCTGTTGTTAACCGCATTGCGCATGCAAAAGTCTATGCAACATCTGTTTTGGCTTAAGCTTCTCTAGTGTCTTTCTATAACGGGAGTCTCGGTCTTATCAACATCATCTAAATTATTCTTGTAAACATAGTGTTTTGTCTCTTTGGCTATCATATTAGAAAGCAACAACACCACTATTATATTTGGCACAGCCATCAAAGCGTTGGTGATATCTGAAATGTCCCAAACAACCCCACCAATGCCAATCGCTCCTAAGAAACAGACAAACACGTAAAGCAGATGATATGGCAACAGCGCATGTCGTCCAAAAAGATAGGCCACGCAACGATTGCCATAATATGCCCAGCCCAAAGCGGTCGAAACAGCAAATGTCGCCATCCCAATAACCAATACCCACTTGCCCACAATAGGAATCAAGTTAAATGCCGAGTTAGTAAGTTCTGCTCCGGCAGTGATTGTGCCAGACGCCACTGAACCCAAGAGCTCTGGGTTTGCAAGCATAGTTGAAGTAAGCACCAGACCGGTAAGCAGGCAGATGATGACAGTGTCCCAAAATGTACCGGTCATAGAAACCAGAGCCTGTCGTGCAGGATTGCGCGTCGT
Organism: Coriobacteriales bacterium; assembly: GCA_031256715.1. Taxonomy (GTDB): domain Bacteria; phylum Actinomycetota; class Coriobacteriia; order Coriobacteriales; family UBA8131; genus JAIRQA01. The sequence goes on from JAIRQA010000067.1 coordinate 10,413, forward strand.
TGCGGCAGACGCCACAATGGGTGCCGAACCAAGACCGCTTTCGTTAGAAAACAATCCACGGGCAGCTCCAAAGCGCAATGCGGCCACAACGCCAGAACCAAGCACACCGCCAACTGTCGCTTGCGGAGTAAAAGCACTAGTAATAATGAGTTGCAGCGCTGGCAAGACCCAAGTGGCATTTATGCACAGAATTATTATGCAGCCTAATACATAAAAGGCTGCCATGAATGGCACAAGTACCTCGCAGACACGCGCTATTACCTTTATGCCACCTAGCACAACCAAGCCAATAATAGCAACTATCACCAAACCAATAAGCCAATCGGGAACAAGGGGAAAGTTTCCCGAAATAACCGAAGAGACAGCATTAGACTGCACAGCGGCACCAATGCCAAAGCTGGCAATAGCGGCAAAAAGTGCAAACAAGGCAGCGCCTAGTTTTGCCCACCAAGGCACCGTGCCATCATGGCGTTGGAAGTGACGCCTCCAGGCGTACATGGCTCCGCCAAGCATATTTCCCTTATGATCCTTAACGCGATATTTAACTGCCACGTAGGTTTCGGCATATTTGGTGGCAATGCCAAAAATACCTATGAGCCACATCCAAAGCACTGCACCAGGACCTCCAGCCAAAATTGCAGTTGCCACACCCACAATGTTACCTGTGCCAATTGTTGCCGAAAGAGCAGTTGTAAGCGCCCCAAACTGGCTAACGTCGCCTACAGCATCTTTGTCTTTGGTAACCGAAAGCTTTATAGCGGTTGGTAGTTTACGCTGAATGAATCCCGTACGAAATGTTAAGAAGACATGTGAGCCTACCAGTAATGTAATTATTACCGGGCCCCAAACAAAACTATCAATCTCTGCAATAAGTGCCGCAAAATCCATTTGTTCCCTCCTTGTTTACCTTCCCGTATTACCCATGTAACTGTTTATTTCTTGCTTCATTTTAACAACACACAAGTCATCGCAAGCCATTGCAAGATATCGCAAACCAAACGCTATTACTTGTTTAAATTTTAAGTTTTTCATCTTGCTACCTCTTATTTGCCTTACGTAGAAAAAACTGAACCGGACATTGATCATTTGCCATGGCGTGCATCTAGCTACCTCTTATTTGCCTTACGACGTTCTATGGCAGAAAGCTCGCGTTTGCGCAGACGAATACTTTGCGGTGTAATCTCTACCAACTCATCATCCTCAATGTATTCTAGCGCTTCTTCCAAAGTAAAAGTCACCGGCGGTGTAAGCTGTATGCCTTTGTCTGCAGTAGACGAACGCATATTAGTAAGTTGTTTTGCCTTTGCTACATTTACCACCATGTCACCCTCTTTGGCGTTCTCGCCAACTATCATGCCTTCGTAGCAGTCCTCGCCAGGGCCCACAAAAAGCGTACCACGCTGCTGTAATGTATCTAAAGCATAAGCCACAGACTTTTCGTTTGTCATCGCAATCATAGAACCACACTTGCGGCTAGATAATTCGCCACGGTAAGGTCCATACTCGCTAAAGCGGTGAAAGAGTACTGCCTCGCCGCGCGTAGCGTTAAGAATGCGCGTGCGTAAACCCATTGTACCACGCGTAGGAATACGAAAGACAAGATGCGTGTGTTCCTCGCGCTGCGCCATATCCATCATTTCGCCACCGGCACTGCCAAAGACCTCTATGACCTTACCAGCATATTCGCTTGGGACATCGACTGTTGCCTCCTCTATGGGCTCGGTCTTGGTTCCCTTCTCGTCATTTTTAAAAAGTACTCTGGGGCGACCAACCTGAAACTCGAAACCTTCGCGCCTAAGTGTTTCCATAAGCACAGACAGATGCAAAACGCCACGACCGGCAACCTCTGTGCCACCGCCACCATCTAAAGGCGTGATGCGCATCGAAATGTTTTGTTGTGCCTCCCGCTCTAATCGCTCTCCTAATTGCCGCGCGCCTACAATGTCGCCCTCTTTTCCAACTAATGGCGATGTAGAGGCAGCAAAAACCACAGCCATTGTGGGTTCCTCTACCTTAATAGGATCAAGCTCCATTGGAGAATCGCGAGAAGTAATCATATCGCCAATATCGGCATCGTCTATTCCAACAACGGCAACGATGTCACCGGCATTTGCGCTTCGCTGTTCCTCTTTGCCCAAAGCGTCAAAAGTATAAAGCTGTTTGATATTGGCATTGTAACGCGTGCCATTGTTCTTAATAACCAAAACTTGCTCGCCAGCATGTAGCGTTCCGGAAAACAGACGACCAACGCCAATACGACCAACATAACTTGAGTGGTCAACAGTGCAAACCTGCAGCGCTATAGCGCCTTGAGGGTTACAATCTGGCACTGGAACATGCTCTAATATCGTATCTAAGAGCGGGATCATATCATTGTTGTCATCTTCTGGCTCATAGCGTGCGTAACCATTGGTTGCCGACGAGTACACGACCGGAAAATCCAGCTGCTCGTCTGTGGCATTAAGATCTACCATCAGATCAAACACCTCATCTAAGACCTCGTGTGGACGAGCCCCTGGACGGTCAATCTTATTTACAACGACTATGGGTTTTAATCCAAGACCCAAAGCATGCCTTAACACGAAGCGAGTCTGAGGCATTGGACCTTCAAAAGCGTCAACAATAAGCAACGCGCCATCGGCCATCTTTAACACGCGCTCTACCTCTCCACCGAAGTCGGCATGTCCGGGCGTGTCTATAACATTTATCTTTACATCCTTGTAGTGAATAGCAATATTTTTTGCAAGTATAGTAATGCCACGTTCGCGCTCTTGGTCGTTAGAGTCAAGCACCCGCTCTTGAACATCCTGATTTTGCCTAAAAACTCCAGTGCTATATAGCAAGCGGTCTACAAGCGTGGTCTTGCCATGATCTACATGAGCAATGATTGCAATATTTCTGATGCTGGTCTGTTGCATGATTTCCTTTACAATATATTTTTGCCGAAATTATAATAATAGCCCACAATGAGAGAGAAAACCATGAGAGATAACACCAGATATCCTAAAGTAACCGTAGTCGGCGCAGGAAACGTGGGAGCAAACACCGCATTGCTACTGCTATTAAAAGACATTGCCAATATTGTGTTAATTGACGTAGCCGATGGCGTTGCCAAGGGCAAAGCATTAGACATTATGCACATGCGATCTAATGAGCAGTTTGGCGCAAGCGTCATAGGCACTGGCGACTACGCAGACACAAGCGACTCAGACATTGTTGTTGTAACTGCCGGCCTGCCGCGCAAACCCGGAATGACACGCGAAGATCTTGTGCAAAAAAACGCCACCATCGTTCGCTCTGTATTAGATGGCGCCTTAAGTGCCAGCCCAAATGCCATATTCATCTTTGTTACCAATCCATTAGATGTTATGACAAACCTAGCATATACTATTGCTAGCAATACCATCGGGCTGCCAGCACAGCGCCTGATGGGCATGGGCGGTGTTTTAGATACTGCCCGTTTTAAGTATGCCATCTGTGAGGCCACGCAAACAGAGCCATCACAGGTTGATGCCATGGTAATAGGCGCACACGGTGAGGCCATGGTACCGCTTCCCTCAATTGCAACTGTTAATGGCAAGCCACTTGCAAAATTGCTTGACGCCAAAAGAATTGCTCAGATTACGCAAGACACCGTACAGGGTGGTGCCAAAGTGGTAGAACTTTTGCAAACAGGCTCGGCATTTTATGCGCCTGCTTCATCTATATCTGCCATGGTTTGCGAAATTTTAGCACCCACCAATCGCACACTTAGCGTCTGTGCCAGGCTTAATGGCGAATACGGCATCCAAGACCTGCATATGTGCGTGCCCTGTAAACTTGGTAAAGAAGGTGTTGCGAGCATCGTTAATCTACCATTGTCTAACCAAGAGCTTGATTCTTTAAAAGAATCGGCTGAGTCAGTGCGCAAACAGGTAGAGTTAGTATTGTAAAGTGACAGGTAATGCCATGAAGTAATCTTAGGGCGTATGCAATCTTAGGATGCAAGAGATGCCTTGCCATGCCTTTCAGGGATGTAGCTATTAAGCTATTAATTGCAGATGGCTTGAAAATTGAGCGATGCGTACTTTGGCTACGTGAGCGAAATTTGAGAGCCATATGCTTTAATAGATGCCTCCCTGAGTTAGCGCAAAGAAGAGCAAAAGACATACCCCTAACACAATGCGATACCAACCAAAAAGCTCAAAGCTATGCTTTTTTATAAAGCTCATAAGAAAGCGAATTGCCAAAAGCGAAACAAAGAACGCTATGACGGTTCCTACTATAAATATGCCCCATTCGCTGGGTGAAAGCACGAGCGCATCCAAAACAAACATCTTTAGGACTTTAAGAAGGCTCCAGCCAAACATCACAGGTATGGCAAGAAAGAATGAAAACTCGGCAGCCGCCTCGCGCGAAACACCAAGTATGCGTCCGCCTAAAATAGTAGAGCCAGAGCGCGATGTGCCAGGAATGATGGCTAAACACTGAAACAAACCAATGCCTAAGGCTTTAGCAATACTTAACTTATCTACTTCGGCTGGCATATCTGCTGCTAGCATGTTTGCTGCTAGCATATCTTCGTCTGGCGAAACTTTAACGTGCATGCCTTTTGCGGCTAAAGCTTTGTGCGACATGTGCTTTGCAGAAAGATGCTTGGCTAAAATGTCACCAGATGCCAAATCATGATCTTCGCGCAAGTGCTTCGGTCGCGGCTGCGACTGAGCTTGTGCATGCGAGCGCAACTGCGACTCAGCTTGTGACTGCGAGCGCAACAACTGCGACTCAGCTTGTGCATGCGAGCGCAACTGCGACTCAGCTTGTGACTGCACCTGAATATGCGCCTGACGCTGAGCTTGTGGCTGCAAACACTTGAGCCTCTCAACGACAATAAAAGCAACGCCATACACTACCAAAGCAATGCTTACCGTGGTTACATTATAAAAATTTTGCTCAGCCCAATCATCTAGCAGTATGCCAATTATGGCAGCGGGAATACATGCCAGTAAAACTTTTCCCCAAAGTCGCCATGTGCGTCCTCGTGCCTCATAAGACTTACTGCGAGCTAAGGGGTTTAGCCGACGAAAGAAGCTGCAAATAACCGCCATGATCGCCCCAAGCTGAATGACAACCAAAAACATCTCTAAGAACGCAGGCGAGACATCTAGCTTAATAAACTCATCTACAAGAATCATGTGCCCAGTAGAAGATATTGGCAGCCATTCGGTGATGCCTTCTACTATTCCAATAACTACTGCCTTTAGTAACTCAATTAAGTCTATAGGTAATGCAAGTAAATTCAAATTATGCCTTTCTTTTTTTGTTGAGAAAACAGCTAGCCCCCATAAAGGAAAAGGTTTATCTGCTCACTCAACGTGCTCAGCAGACTAGGTTAAATTTCACCATGCGGCACTGACAACTGCCTCCTCTAGCAATTATTCAGCGTCTATATGTTCGCACAAAATAGTGCTCCTGCCTAATCACGAAGAAATCAATACAATACATACGATTATATACCTTTACGTAATTATAGAGGCATCAGGCAAAGTTGCATAGAGCTAACATATGCCATGCGTTCTTTGTGACGCTTATTTAGCACTAAGGCCGCCACAGCAATTGCCACTGCGATAATGCCTAAAAGAACAAATAAAGCTGTTGAGAAAAACGGGGATGCTCCTGTCGCGTCTCCCCCGGCAATGCCATATGTCTGGGGTTGAGCTGCACCCGTAGGGGCGAACTGTGTTCGCCCGTTTGCCTGCCCGTCTACCTGTGCTTGAGCCGCATTCGTAGGGGCGGATATCATCCGCCCGTCAGTCTGCGCTTGAGCCGCGCCCGTAGGGGCGGCATCCTGCCGCCCGTAAACCTGGGTTTGAGCAGCGTCCGCAACCTGCGCTCGCTCGCTCGCCGCCATCAACTCGCCCAGTACTGCTTGCCCCCAAATCTTCCAGCGACAAGCGCACTCCCAAGTTCACGCTCCCATACGTTGCGACAGTTAAAGCGTCAAGCGCTCTGCCCTCAAAGACCCAAACAATCTCTGGACGCTCAGGAGTACCACCAAAGGCCAGCCGCGCCTGCTCGTCAGTTCCGGCAACCTCAGCAAGTTCAGCTGCAACCTCTGCTGGCACATCGCGCACATAAGCATGCGCAGGCGCGGGGCTTTGCGCAAACAAAAGCATGGCACATAAAGCAAAGGTCAATGAAACAGTTAGAAAGCGCGTCACAGATAACCCTCGTAAGGTCAACCTTTGGTCGCCCGTTCGTTCATGATTGATCTGCACCGTAGGGGCAACCTTTGGTCGCCCGTTCGTTCATGATTGATCTGCACCGTAGGGGCGACCTGTGGTCGGCCATTCGTTCATGATTGATCTGCACCGTAGGGGCGACCTGTGGTCGCCCGTCTAGCGTGACTGTATATGTATCACAGCCAAGCGGGCGAACGCAGTTCGCACCTACAGTACCACCCAACGAAGCGAGTGAAACAAAGTCTGACTGACGAACAAAGTTCGCCCCTACAGACAAGTAAGCAGAAGGACACCTAACGCCCATCACCCTGCGGCAAGACCTGAGGCACGCCCTGCAACGCACCAAAGAGCGCACTAAAGGTCGCGTCAAAGTACGTATCGCACCATCCCCCATCACACCACGTCCTTCTTGTTAGAAAACGCTACCAAGCCACCAAAGAATCCGCAAACACCAAGCAGCAAGGCTATCACGCCAAAGAGCACGTATGCCAAGGTTAGCATACCCGAGTCAGCGGCAAGACCAGCCGCTGGAGTAGGCACACCAGCCAGGTCTGTACTACCAGCAGCCGTAGCGTCCCCCGCAAGCGTTGGCACGGTTGTACGAGTTGCGGGTGTAGACAAGACGCTGCCCAAAGAATCCGCGTCCTTCTCAACATTATTTGTTGTATCAGACGCAGCAGCCTCTGTAGCAGCCTGTGAACTAGCGGCAGGCGGTGCAGTTGTAGTGGTAGTCGTGCTGTAGTAGTAATAGTTGGCGGGCGGAGGTGTTGACGTGTTGTTGGTCACGGTGTTATTGGTCACTGTGTTATTGGTGGTGGTGTTGTTTGTCGTATCGCCTAGCTTGTCGTTGCTAGTACCTTGGGTCGGGGGCACTACAAGCGCCAGGTCTACGCTGCCGCCGTTAAATATTGCCTGATAAGTGTAAAGTCCGGCGTCCAAAGACTTCAGATAGCTTTCTGTAAACGTGATGATTGTAGAGCCGGACTCCACAGTGTACAAGGCAGACTGCAAAACGTTGCCGCCAAAGCGCAGCTCTATGAACTCATCTCGCGGCGCGCTTATGCGCCAGGTTAGAGTGCCGCTACCTGTGTAGGCTCCAGGAGAAGATATTATTTGTGGAGAAGTATAGCCGTCGCCGTTGCCTGAACCGTCGCCGTTATCGCCAGTGCCGTCTTGGTTGCCTGAACCGTCGCCGTTATCGCCAGTGCCATCCCCGTTGCCGCCTGTGCCGTCGCCGTTGCCTGAACCATCCCCGTCGCCAGTGCCGTCGCCGCCGCTGGCAGCAGGAGTCACGATTACAGTAAAGGCATAAGGTGTACTGTGGCGCTCGGCCATCCATGAATACCAAAGTTCATAGTTTTCTAGTCTGTTGTCCCAAACCTTGGTAACACCATTTTGTTTTTGCGGGTTTGGATGCGCAAAGAATGCCTCTAGGTTAAGTGTTGTTGTGCCTGGAGCAAGGCCGGTAAGAACAAGTTCACCTGTGGCGGCGTCAATTCGTGCCGCGGTAAAGGTATCGGTGTAAACCGAGCCCCACTGAGCGCCCGCGCCCGTGGCAGCAGCGCCAGCCGCGCCAGCTCCCGCGCCCGTAGCGCCCGTGACGCTAGCAGCCCCAGCAGCCCCAGCCGCGCCGTTGGCTCCTGACGCAATGCGGGCAACGGGCACAGCCACAGCACCAGCAGACGTACCCGGATATCCCGCGCAGGTGCAAAAACCATAGCGATCTGGACA
>JAIRQA010000014.1 GCA_031256715.1 Coriobacteriales bacterium
GTTCAGATTTTGGTGTCTGTCCACTAAGCTCTGCAGCACTTAGACCATATGGCTGCAAAAGCCTCTGCAGATGAAAAAGCTGATCTCCCAGTAAAGCTCGCAATGGAAAGACTAAAATAGTGCCTTTGTGTGCAGTCATGGCTAACCATGTGGCATAAATCTGAAATATCAAAGACTTACCACGCCCTGTTGCCAACACAGCTAATGTCGAGTGTCTTCTTGCTAGTGACTCTAAAGCCTGCATCTGAGCCGGTAGCAGTGCGGCATTTTCGCTAATACCCGTTTTAATAAAATGGTCTGCAAATGCTAAAACTTCTTTATGTGCGCTTTGCCAAACCATATCATGAACATAAAGCTTAACGCTGCGGCGTCCGCGAAATTCGTCAACCTGAGCCGAAAAAACAATTTCCATTAGACCATCTGCAAGCATTAATTCTTCCGGCTTGGGGCAATTAATCCATCTTGCCAGCAAAATAATTACATTGCCTGTTGCAAGCCCCACGCTAACTTGGGTGCATGGCACGCTAAATGCAAAATGATTTTTCTGAGCACCTACAAGCCTTTTGTTTGTGATTTTAACTTGCTCAAGAAGAAAGCTTGGCTCACGATTGCCACTGCCACAAGGTTCAAGTTTGGTTAATTCCTCAACAAATGGCAGACTAAGCTCACTGCAATCTACGCGACAGTCTATATTTAATGGCGAGAAGAAATCCTCTTCTGGCAGCTCTAAGATAATATCAGCCAGCCTCTGCTTAAACTTAGGAATATCATTCTCTGCAAGCGAAACACCAATAGCGCCCGCATGCCCACCAAAACGCACAAGCATGTCTGCTGTTTGTTGAACTACATTAAAGAGATTAATAACACCCACAGAGCGCCCACTACCAATAGCAAGACCGTCCTCGATACTATAAACAATAGCAGGTAAGCCTGTTTGACGTGCCAAACGTGAAGCTACGATGCCCTTTACACCATCATGCCAGCCAGCGCCTCCTGTAACGATGACTTTTTGCTCTGAACTCATGTCTGCTATGCTGTCTAGCGCCAGTTTCGTTAGCTCGCCTTCTTTTTCGCGCCTAAGCTGGTTTAGCTCATTTAGTTTGGCAGCAAGAATGGCAGCTTCTGCCTTGTCATTAGTAAGCAACAATCGTAAGGCAAGCATAGGGTCATCCATGCGTCCGGCAGCATTAAGCATTGGGATAGCACCAAAAGACAAATCGCTGGCACACAAATTTGTGGCATTTCCACTAAGCTTAAATAGTTCAGCAAGTCCTGCCCTTGGCCTTGTATTCATAAGATTTAAACCGTATTGTACTAACGAACGGTTTTTACCCGTAAGCGGCATTACGTCGGCCACAGTACCAAGCGCGGCAAAGTCTGCATACTCAGACCATGTGGCAGGCAACTCTAACTCGCGCATTAGTAACTCCACTAGCTTTAAGCAAACACTAACACCGGCTAAAATGCCATCATCAGAATCTGAGTTTAACTTTGGATTTGTTACTGCTGTTGCTTTTGGAATGATATCTGCAGGCTCATGGTGATCAGTAATAACAACCTTTATGCCATGTTCCATTAAACGAGCAACTTCATTTACAGAGGTGATACCACTATCTACTGTTACAACAAGATCGGGAGCAATCTCTAATACACGAGCTAATGAGGCATCAGTTAAACCATAGCCTTCGTCTAAGCGATGAGGAATAACGGGCACCGCCTTAATGCCGCAAGAATCTAAAAAGCGTATTAATATAGCAGTTGCAGTTAGACCATCTACGTCATAATCGCCAAAAATTAGTATATGACTGCGGCTTCTAATTGCGTCTGCCACAACCTTAGCAGCCAAAGTCATGCCTGGGATGAGGCGTCCTTCTCCCCAATCATTAAAAAAATCAGGCTGTAAGAATGCGTTTGCAGATTTGGCGTTACTATAGCCTCTGGCAACAAGGACATGGGAGAGCAGCTTGCCAATATCTAGCTCGTTAGCTAGCTTATTAGCATCAGAAGTATCTGTAGCTGCTCTCTCCCATTTTTGTCGCAAAGAATCTAGTCCTGAAGGTTTTCTGCCGCCGTAAAGGTACCAATGCCTTCACCGTACTTCTGAAATAGCTTCTTAAATTTCGGCTCGCGTTGTTTCCAAAGAGCGTATAGCGGACTTGCAATGCCTATAGAAGAATAAGCACCTAAAACCAGACCAATGCTCATGGCAAAGGCAAAATCGCGCAAGGTCTCGCCACCAAAGAAGAGCATGGCTAGCACTGGAACCAATGACGTTAATGTCGTATTCATGGTACGAATGAAGACCTGATTAATAGAGTGGTTAGCTACGGTAATGAAGGAGTGATTAGATGCAGTGCTGGCATTGTCGTTTATGCGATGGAATACAACAACAGTGTCATATAATGAATAACCCATAATAGTTAAAAGCGCAGCCACAACATTAGGTGTAACCTCGCGACCAAGAATGGCATAAACGCCAACAATGATTAAAATATCGTGTATAAGAGCAATAATGGCAACAACACCCATTTTAAACTCAAAGCGAATGGCGATATAGATGATGATTAGCGCAAGCGCTACAGCAAACGCAATTAATGATGTGCGTGTGACTTCTTCTCCCCATCCAGGTCCTATAGTTGTAACCTCAGCAGAGTTTTCGTCTAGGGACAAAGCGCTTACCACATCGTCGGCAATGCTAGACGCGATTGCCGCATCTGTAGTTTGAATGCGAACGATAAAGCCAGCAGTGCCATCGGCAGCAGTTGTAGTTTGCACAATTGGTGAATCGATACCTTGCGACTCAAACGCATCGCGCATCTGCTCGGTTGTGACTTCTGCAGTTGAGGTAAAGTTGATGGATGAGCCACCCACAAAGTCGATGCCAAAGTTAAGAACACTGCCAAAGTTTACTACACGTACAGGCAATGCCGCAATTGCAATTACCACAAGTAATGCCGAGACTATAAAAAATATCCTTCTTTTGCCAAGGAAGTTAATGTCTTTCTTAAAGGGTCTAACCATTTGCAACACCTCGTTTCAGCTCACCGGAAGCATATGCGATCTCCTCATCCTCCTTGACACCCCAAAAACCAGGATGCTTAGCGATTACAGATGGAGCTAAAAGACGTATTAAAGGAGCCTTAAAGAGCAACATTGTCGCAATATCGCAAATAACACCTAAGGCTAGTGTAAGTCCAAAGCCTTTTACTGATCCTACTGCAATAAAGAAAAGTGCCAATGCCGAGACCAAGGTAACCAGGTCAGCATCTATAGATGTTACAATGGCATGCTTTACGCCCGTGATTGATGAGGCTTTCACAGAGCGACCCATGCGAATTTCTTCTTTAAAGCGCTCAAGAACAAGAATAGAAGAGTCGGCCGCCACACCAATTGCCAATACGATACCGGCAATACCTGCCAAAGATAACGCAAAAGCACCCAAGTACGAAAGCAAAGCCAATACGCCAAGATATAGTACCGCGAATACGGCGATGGCGGCAGCCGTTAGTAAACCAATACCGCGGTAGAAAATCAATAAATAAATAGCAACAATTCCCAAGCCAATAAGGGCCACTAAGATGCCGGCAAACAAAGCCTCTTGACCAAGCGTTGGTCCTACAACTTGCGAGTTAATAACAGAAAGGCTAACCGGAAGCGAGCCGGATTGTAAAATAGTTTTAAGCGCGTTCGCGCCGCTGATGTCATAGCCACCTGTAATTGCTACCTGACCATTAGTTATGGGGTTTTGCACAGCAGGAGCGCTTTGTATATTAGCATCTAAAACGATGGCAATTTTGCCTTTTGTGGGATATAGCTTTGTGGTAACTTCGCCAAAAGCAGAAGTAGCTGTGGCATTAAGTCCTATATTAACCTCATAAGTAGCCTTGTTTTGCTCCTGGCTAACTGCCACAGAGGTGATATCGGCAC
>JAIRQA010000068.1 GCA_031256715.1 Coriobacteriales bacterium
GTGCGCTGGAGAAGGTGCCTTTCAATCTACTTGTAGCGTCGGCAGCAGAAAGCTTTGCAGCCAACATGCGCAAAGCTAAAGAGCGCTTAACCGCAGTCTCTGGCGGCACCTTGTTTGGCATTTCTGCTGCAGCAGTACCAGGTCTGGCAGAAAAGCGAAAGGCATGTATGCGGCTAAAGGCACATTTTTTACAGGCAAAGAGTGTTTGTATAAAATCTAAATCTGACTCGCCAGGAAAACCAACAATAATATCTGTGCTAATAGAGATTGAAGGGATACGCTGATATAGTTTTGCTATTATATTCATATAATAGCTTGCTGTATATCTACGGTTCATCTTTAACAATACATTATCGGAACCACTCTGTAGCGGCAGGTGTAAATGCCTGCATATTCTACCTTTTTCTGTAGCTATTAGAGCTATTAAATCATCGCTGACATCTTGTGGCTCTATAGAAGACAATCTAATGCGAAATAAAGAGTCAGTGCCAAGTTGACTTGCTGCATGTTTTAAAATGACTTTTAGTAAATCAACCAGATTATTGCCATCGCTTTGATAGTCGCCTATATTTATACCGCTTAGCACCAGCTCGCGTGCGCCAGCATTTAATAGGGTTTCTACCTCATCTAAGATATCATGAATAGAAAACGACTGCGCATGTCCTCGTGCAGCAGGCACTATGCAGTAGCTACAAGAGTTATTGCAGCCATCCTGAACCTTTATACCTGCACGTGTTTTAAAGCCTTCGCCATAACGAACTGCCGTCTGCTCTTTAAGTCCCAGTAACTCTAAAGCTCGTTTCGTTGCATCGGTGCGATTGGCAATGACTTCTATATTATCGCCTAAGTTTTGCAATGTATTGGCGTTTAACGCAGCCGAACAACCGGTAACTAAAACACGTCCTATGTTTGATTTTTTACTTGCGGCCTTCGAATTAGTCATAACATTAGTCATAACATCAGTCATAACATCAATAGCTGCCTTTCGCACCGCTTTGCGAACTTTGGCGTCAGCTTCGGCAGTAATAGTACAAGTATTTATAACACAAACGTCTCCCCCGCTCTTTTGCATAATCGCACCACATGCAATAAGCTTTGCCGCAATCGTATCAGACTCGATGCGGTTTACTTTACAGCCAAGATTGATGATGCTAAAAGTTCGTGCCATATAACATCTTTAATGTCTGCGTGACCAAGGCAATAGCTACTGTAGACGCAGTCTCGCAGCGCAAAATTGTGTCTCCCAATGAAACTTTTATAGCCCCACATGCCATTGCCATCTTGGCCTCTGTTGCACTAAAACCGCCTTCCGGGCCTATAACTAAGGTGCATTTTGGATAACCATCAGATGACTGAAAGTTATCAAGAATTGCCTGCAGCAAAAGATAATCTCGCTCTTCCTCCCAAGCAAAAAATATCTTATCATTAACCGAGCTTAGGGCGTCTTCTAGTGATAAAGGCGAAAGAACAATTGGTTCAAACAACTGACAGCTTTGTTCTGCAGCTGCCCTTGCAATCCGCTGCCAGCGCGAATGTTTATTATGTCTTAGGGTGTCATTTAAGCGTATGTTGCAGCGTTCACTTACAACAGGAACAATCTTTGTGACACCTAATTCTGTTGCCTGACGAATGCTTAAATCCATGCGCTCAGCGCAAGACACAGCCAAGAAGAGATTTATTTCATGCTGGCGTGTTTTACTGAGTTCCTTAATTACAACAACATCAAGGGCGCCTGACTTCTTTTCGGGCTGCGCTAAAAGCTCAAGCTCCCAACCATGACCTGGTTCGTTAATAAGAATAAAGCGTTCGCCTGCACTTAATCGCGAAACCCGCATGTGATCTATAACCTCAGCGCAAACCTGCACAGTAAGTCTTTCGCCAGTTTTCAGACTTGTGCCCGCACCACATGACAGCTGACTAAAAAATTGTGGAATGCTCATAATGCTATCATTAGGTTATGCTATCAAGTTCGTATAACAACTTACGATAAAGCATCGCGAACACGGTCGACAACTCTTTTTTTGCCACCAACACTATCACCAAACTCACTAGCTAACTCTTCTAGAAGTTCCTGTTCACGTTTGCTCAATTTACGAGGAATTACGACAGTTACATGCACGAAAAGATCGCCACGCGATTCTTTGCGAAAGACCTTTAAGCCAAAGTTTCTCACCCGTATCATTTGGTCGTTCTGGCAGCCTGCAGGGATATTAACCTCAACTTTTTCTTTTGGCAAAATTCCATCTATGGCAATTGTGGCACCTAAAGATGCCTGTGTAATAGAAATTTCAATTCTTGTATGAAGGTTGTCGCCTTCACGTTGAAACTTCTTGTCTGCTTCTATACGAACTGTGACAATCAAATCGCCGGCAGTAGCGCCATGCATGCCTGCTTCGCCATAGCCATGCAAACGAAGTTGCTGACCATCACGAATTCCATGGGGAACATCTATCGTTACTTTCTGCCTGTCAGGCATACGACCTTGCCCCTCGCAATCGCTGCAAGGCTCAGAGATTGTCTTGCCGGTACCACCACAGTTAGGGCAGGTACTTTGAGTTTGCATGTCACCTAAAAATGTGTGTTGTATGGTAACTATTCTTCCGCGACCATGGCAATTATCGCAATCTACAAAGCTGCCACCCTCACCTAAGCCACTGCCACTACAGCTCTCGCATGGAGCAAGGCGATCATAGACAATCTCTTTGGTGGTTCCTGTTGCAACTTCTGCTAAGGTCAGGCGTAAACCAACACCCATGTCACGACCTTCTTTACGAACAGCTGCGCGACCCTGTGCGGCACCACCAAAAAAAGTGCTAAACAAATCACCCATACCGCCAAAACCGCCACCAAAAAGGTCGCTTAAGTCTACATATTGGTAGCCACCGCCCATGCCACCCGCACCACTGACTTTGCCATATCTGTCATATTGTGCTCTTTTATTAGAATCGCTTAAAACATCATAAGCCTCATTAAGCTCCTTAAAGCGGTCCTCGGCATCCGGAGCCTTATTAACATCTGGGTGAAGCTCCCTTGCCTTTTTATAAAAGGCTTTCTTTATTTCACCTTCGGATGCTTCTTTAGTAACACCTAGCAACTCGTAGTAATCAGTACTCAAAATGGCCTCTCTTGTCGTTACTTGATATCAGGTATCCTATCTGTGCCGCTCCTTGAAGTAAAGCCTGGATGGCACGCCTATAGTTCATTCTTGTTGGTCCAAAAACTGCAATAACTTGTCCGCCACTCATAGGTGTAACATGTCGTAAATCGCCAACCATAGTAGCTGCGTCTATCCTAGTGGCTATCATCGAAAACGAAAACAGTTGAGCATCATAGTTTTCTGTACCAATGCGAATATGCAAACCATGCGCTCCTTGAACATCTGTAAGAACTCCAATCAGTTCGCCTTCGTCTTCTAGAAGTTTAATCAGCGGTAAAGCGTTTTGCATTTCTGCAAATTCCGGCTGACTTAAAAGTTGACTAAGGCCTCTATGTATAATGTTGCCCTTCGCGCCTGGATTACAAAAAACAGCCAGGCTCTCTGTCTGCAGCGCAATCCTATCCAAAATGTCTAAAAGCGACATGCTTGCGACAGACTGAGCCGTTGTTAAAGCGGCGCCACGCATCACTTGTTGAACTGCTCCCAGCATAACTACCTCCAGCAATCTCTCTTCTTTAAGAAGCAGATGGTTCACAAAGCTGCGATAGCCACTATTTGTAGGAATGCGACCAGCAGAGGTATGCGGAGCAATAACATAACCACGATCTTCCAGCCAACTAAGTTCGTTTCGTACAGTTGCCGAGGAGATATCCGAGAAATAGCGCGCAACCAAAGTCTTCGAGCCAACAGGTTGAGCGCTGGCAACGTATTCGTTTATTAACGATTCCAAGACATATTGTCTGCGTTCTGAAAGCAGTGTCATGCCGCCATTCACCTCTCTCTCCTTTTTCTGACTCTGATCGTTAAAACGCACGGCTAGTGCTATACAAACAAAGGAATCATAATGTAGTCACAAATTGATATAACCTGATAATATTAGCAGTAAATTGTGCAATAAAGACACAGATAAAGCAACTGTTAAGAAACTGCAAACTCTGTAACACCATCAGACACTGTAACCTCTAAGCTAACGACCAAATTTCGGCAAAAACCAGATTGCCCAACAGCCAACCTCGTTTACTTAGACAATAAGCATCGGCAGTTCTTCTCAACAAACCCTGATCGTATAAGCTAGTAATAGTTTGTGCTAGCTTAGGTATATACGTGTATGCTAGCTTTAACATTGAGTCACTGACTCCATTGGTCATACGCAAGGCAAGCATCACATCCTCTAAAATGCTTTCTTTTTTGTTTAAAGTTTCTATGACTTTGCCATCAAGTAAACGTTCGCGACCATCAGTTAAATGGCGCATGCCAGCTGCGGCTGTTCCGATGCCAAGGTAAGGAACTCCCGTCCAATAGGCGATGTTGTGCTTGCATTTAAAGCCTTGTTTTGCAAAAGAAGCAATTTCGTAGCGATTATAGGCGGCTGCTGTTAAAAGTTCTGCTGCTTTTAACATCATGTCAGCCTGAATATCTTCATCAGCAATATCATGAAGCCGAATACTTTCATAAAGCGGCGTATTTTCTTCTATACTTAATGGATAAACGCTGATGTGCTTAACTTCGGTGTTAATGGCTGTTGTTAAGGTCTGCTGCCAGCTATTTATTGTTTGCAGCGGAATGCCACACATAAGGTCTATAGAGACGTTTTCGCAACGTTCCTGAATAACCTCAATAGCAGCTTTCGCCTGCGCAGAGCTATGCCTACGTCCAAGCGCAACAAGTTCGTTATTATTAAAGCTTTGCACACCCAAAGAAAATCGATTCACGCCCAACGAGTATAAGTCGCGAATCATAGCAGCCTGCACCGAATCCGGATTAGCCTCAACAGTAAACTCGGTATTGGCATTTAAAATCATGGCTGTAGAAAGCGCGTATGCCAAACGCACCAGCTCCCGCTGCCCAATGAAGCTAGGTGTGCCTCCACCTATATAGATAGTGCGAATATTAGAAAGTTCACCCGCACGTGATGCCTTGCGAATCTCAAGAATTAACTTATCTACATATTCAGAAATCTCCGAACTATCTGCCGCAATTGCTTTAGTAAAAAAATTACAGTAGTTACAGCGACTGGCGCAAAAAGGAATGTGCAAGTACAAGGCTTGATATTTGTTGAGAAGTGCATTCATTGCCCAAGACCAGCCTTAATTTGCAGAAAAAACTTTTCGTAATCGCTAAGCAGCACGCAGCTATTCACGGCTTTACGGATGGCAGAAGCATCTGGCATCCCTTTAAGATACCAAGAAATATGTTTGCGCATTGAGCTAAGCCGCCTTGGCATTAGATTTGCCAGGCGCAACGTGTGTTCGCGAGCTATCTTAATGCGCTGCTCAAATGTTGGTTTTAAGCCGGCAAAAATCCATGGATTACCCTGTGCGCCGCGTGCTATCATAATAGCATCAGCATTATAATCTTGTAAGTAACTGCGAATATCTTCTGAACTAAAGACATCTCCTGTAGCAATTACAGGGATGCTAACCGAATGTTTAAGGACACGCACAACCTCGCGATCTGCACGTCCATGATACATTTGAGCGGCACTGCGCCCATGAATTGCAACTGCTGCCGCCCCACATTCCTGAGCTATTTGCGCAAATTGAACCGCAACATCGTCATTAACATTAAATCCTTTTCGAATCTTAATTGTAACTGGTTTGGTAGTTGCATTAACTACATCAGAAATAATTCTGGCAGCAAGTTGGGGTTGCTTAAGCAATGCGGCGCCCTCGCCCTTGCTAATAAGTTTTCGCGCCGGACAGGCCATATTAATGTCGATAAGTGCAAGGCTATCTGCCAATTTTTGCTCTAACTGAAAAGCTTGCTCTGCAAGACTCTTGGGGTCTTTACCAAAGAGTTGCACTGCCAAAGGAGGCTCATTTTCTTCATAAGACAACATGTTAAAAGTTTTGGCAGAGCCATACTCTAGACCCTTAGCAGAAATCATCTCTGAATAAGTTAAAAATGCACCAAAGCGCTTACAGATACTGCGAAAAATGGGATCATTTACTCCTGCCATTGGCGCAAGAAGCAATTTTTTATCTAATTGCAGTTGATTCGATTGCATTCGACCTAGGTGTGAGCGCTCTAATTGCAGTTGATCTGGTTGCGATAGACCTGATTGTAAACGCTCAGATTGCAGTTGATTCGATTGCATTCGACCAGGTTGCGAACGCTCCGATTGCAGTTGATTCAAACGTGATTGTTCTGATTGTGATTTGTCTATGAGCAATTTATCTAATAATTTATCTAATCGCAAATTCACGCATAACCAGCAGAACTACTCGTCTACTTTAAGGATAGCCATGAAGGCTTCTTGTGGAACCTCTACACTACCAATATTTTTCATGCGCTTCTTGCCGGCTTTTTGTTTTTCTAAGAGCTTGCGCTTGCGGGTAATGTCGCCACCATAGCATTTTGCTAAAACGTCCTTGCGTCGCGCCTTAACCGTTGTACGGGCAAGGATTCGCGAACCTACTGCCGCCTGAATGGGAACCTCAAACAGCTGTCTGGGGATTATTTCTTTAAGTTTTATTGCTAAAGTATTGCCACGATCGTATGCCTTATCTTTATGCACGATAAAGCTTAATGCGTCAACTGGTTTACCTGCCAATAAGATATCTAGCTTAAGCAGCTCAGATTCGCGGTAATCACTAAACTCATAGTCTAACGAAGCATAACCACGGGTACGACTTTTTAGCTGGTCAAAGTAGTCCATAATAAGTTCACTTAAAGGTATAGCCCACTTCATCTCGACAGTATTGGCAGAAAGATATTGCATGGTGTCAAATATGCCACGCCTACCCACACTAAGCTCCATAACAGCGCCAACGTAATCCGGCGGAATGAGTATTGTTGCTTTTAAGTATGGCTCTTCTATACGCTCTATGGCAGAAGGATCGGGCATATCCTGCGGAGAATGAATAGATAGCATCTCGCCTTTTGTAGTATAAATGTGGTACTCTACACTAGGTGCAGTTGCAAGCAAATCTAAACTAAACTCGCGCTCTAGCCTTTCTTTAACCACTTCCATATGCAATAAACCCAAAAAACCTACTCGAAACCCAAATCCAAGTGCATGACTGTTTTCGGGTTCATATATTAATGCCGGGTCATTTAATCTAAGCTTATCTAAAGCATCGCGCAAGTCTGAATATTGGTCGCCATCTAAAGGAAAAAGCCCTGTAAAAACCATGGGTTTAACTTCTCTGTAGCCAGGCAATGGTTCACTAGCACAATTTTTTGCCAGTGTAATAGTATCACCAACTTTAACCAGCGAAGGATCCTTTAACCCAGTAATAAGATAGCCCACCTCACCTGCTGCAAGCTCATCTACAGGAGTATTCATCGGACGGCGAATACCAATTTCTTCTACCTGCACACGAACATCAGCAGCCATCATTAATATCTCATCGCCTTTATGCAAGGTGCCATCGACAATGCGAACAAGGGCAACTACACCTCTGTATGTATCAAAATATGAGTCAAAGATTAATGCGGTTAATGGTTTTAAGCGATCGCCTGTTGGTGCGGGTATACGCTGGCAAATGGCTTCTAAAAGTTCGGGAACGCCAATGCCTGTTTTGGCTGAAACCGCCACAGCGTCATCGGCAGGAATCGCAAGGCCTTCTTCAATTTCGGCCTTTACACGATCGACATCAGCTGCAGGAAGATCGATTTTATTTATAAGCGGAATGATCTCAAGATTGGCATTCATAGCCAAAGACGCATTGGCAATAGTTTGTGCCTCGACTCCTTGTGTAGAATCTACGACTAATACCGCGCCCTCACATGCAGCTAAAGAACGCGAAACTTCATAAGTGAAATCTACATGTCCAGGGGTATCAATAAGATTGAATTCATATGTCAGGCCGTCACGAGCATCATATAGTACGCGGACGGCCTGAGATTTTATCGTAATTCCTCGCTCGCGCTCTATATCCATGGAGTCTAAAACTTGATCTACCATGTCTCGCTCCTGAACTGTATTAGTCAGTTCTAAAATGCGGTCGGCCAAAGTAGACTTACCATGGTCGATATGCGCGATTATCGAGAAGTTCCTAATCTGTTGTTGATCACTCATTCATCAGTAACGTTTACTCGGCCAAAGCTTCATCAGACGTTGCGACTTTTGAAGGCTCTTCATTTGCAGCTTCTTCGGAGGACTCTTCTTTAGAAGGCTCTGCAGAAGGCTCTATTGATGACTCTGTGTTTGAGGCATCAATAGTTGTAGTCTCTTCTGTATTGTTGTCTGATTCTAAAGCCGCTACATCAGACTCATCTGCTGCTACTTGTGCCTCAGCCACAATCGTATAATCTGTCGCAATCGTATCAGCTTCATCTTCAGCTGAAGTTGGGATATCCTCTATTGGGCTAACTTCCTCAACTAGATCCGCATCATCAGAATTTACTGCAGCTAGGTCCGCTTCGGCTGCGGAATCTGAAGGCTCTGCCAAAGCAACATCGGCTGCGTCATCGGCGTTCGTATCAGCAGTAGTGGCATCATCAACATTTTCTTCTGACTCTACATCTGAAGCATCTGTGACTGCAGCTATAGCATCATCTAACTCTTGTACTTCCTCAGCAGTTTCGGTGGTGCTAGCATCATCGTTTATTATTTTGCTAGCATCATAGTCTAAATCTGCAGATAAAACATCTTCTAAAGCATCTTCAGTCTTGTTAGCTTTGTTCGATTTACCATGCTTGCCAGATTTTGAAGAGGACTCATCAATCTCTGTTACTTTAATTTCGATACCCAAAAGCTCTGCTGCCGCTTTCATCGAAAGCGAAATACGACGGCGCTCTGGGTCTATATCCATGACTTTAACATGAACCGCATCACCAACAGAAACAACCTGAGATGGTAAAAGTATGTGTTTGTTTGCCATTTCAGAAATATGAACAAGACCCTCTATACCATCGCCTAGCTCAACAAAAGTGCCAAAGCTAACAAGCTTCGTTATCTTGCCCTCAAGAATAGCGCCAATCGGGAAATTCTTTACAAGCTGGCGCCATGGGTCTTCCGTTGTCTGCTTTAAACCTAGAGATATGCGCTCACGTTTCATGTCTACGTCTAAGACCTCTACCTCTACGTCATCACCAACTTTAACAACCTCTGCCGGATGGCTAACGTGGTTCCATGAAAGCTCAGAAATGTGCACCAAGCCATCAATGCCTCCCAAGTCTACAAAGGCACCAAACTCTACTATCGAGCTAACAGCACCTTTAAGTCGCATACCCTTGGTGAGCTTCTCTAAAATTTCGCTACGTTCGCTTTTGCGACCTTCTTCTAAAACAACGCGGCGCGAAAGCACGACATTGTTGCGATTGCGATCCATCTCTATGATACGTGCCTCTATCTGCTCGCCTGTAAAGCACTCTAAATCTTTAACACGACGAAGGTCAACCAAAGAGGCCGGCAAGAAGCCACGAAGACCGATGTCTAAAATTAAACCGCCCTTAACAACTTCTATAACTTCACCAATGACATTTTCACCGGCATTAAACTTCTGTTCGATGTCAATCCAAGCACGCTCGTATTCGGCACGCTTGCGTGAAAGAATCAGACGACCGTCTTTGTCTTCTTTTTGCAAAACAAGCGCTTCGATCTCTTCGCCAATTTCTACAAGTTCAGAGGGATCTGCCTCACGGCGGATAGAAAGTTCACGAACTGGGATAACCCCTTCAGACTTGAAGCCTATATCAACTAGCACCTCATCGCGTTCAATCTTTACAATTGTTCCGGACACCAAGTCTCCGTCATCAAAGTCCGTAATCGTGCCATCAATGAGGGCATTTAACTCCTCATCACTGATGTCAAAGTTCTCAATAACATCGGTATTCTTGATCTCGCTCAAAATAAGTCCCTTTCAGGCATCGGGGCTCCGAACTCATTCCATTCACACGAACACGGTTGCGGGCTAACAGAACTATTCTCGGGGGCCAACATTACTTTCTGTAACCATCTGGTTACAGTTGCAGTTAAGTATAAAGCATCACACAAATAATGCAAGAAGAGATAACCTGATTGGTTGATAAAATCGCCTAAATATCGCCAAAATCGGTCATTGGTCACAAAATGTCGCTATAAAAAGCAGTTAGAAAATACAGCAGCACTAAACGTTATGTAAGATTTTCAATCTTACATACTTTTATTAATAATCATTAGCGGCAGCAGATGACAGCCAGGAATCTAAAAATTGCGTGTATTTGCCGGCAATAATTGCGTCACGTGCTTCTTTCATCAGATTTATAAGATAGTGCAAATTGTGTATACTTAGTAATGTCGCGCCAAGCATTTCTTTAGAGATTATAAGGTGGCGCAAATAGGCGCGGCTATGCTGCTTACAAGTTGAGCAACCGCAAGCAGAATCTAGCGCACTAAAATCTTCTTTAAAACGGGCATTGCGTAAGTTAAGCCTTCCCTCACTAGAAAAAGCGGTTCCCATGCGAGCTGTTCGTGTTGGCAAAACACAATCAAACATATCTATGCCCAGCGCAATAGCTCTTAGCAAGGTTGTGGGGTTGCCCACACCCATCAAATAACGTGGTCTGTCTAAAGGTAATGCCAAAGTCACATCTCCTAACGACTGAAACATTTGTTCGTGGCTCTCACCAACAGAATAACCACCAATACCAAAGCCATTAAAGCGTTGTGCATCGCTTTCTATGTCTAGCAAACTATTAATACTTTGCATGCGCAAATCCTGAAAAACTCCACCCTGAACAATAGCAAAAAGAGCCTGCGAAGGATTAACTCGCGCATTCATATCGCCATTTAAATGAAAATGTAAACAACGCCTTGCCCAATTTGCCGAGCGCACTACGGCATCACAGACTTGCTGCTTAGTTGCCGGATAAGCAGCGCATTCGTCAAGCTGCATAATGATGTCTGCACCAAGCTGATGCTGAATACTCATATTGGTTTCCGGCGTCCAACGATGCATGCTGCCATCTAGTATAGACTTAAAACTTACGCCATCCTCGTCTAATTTTAATGTATCGCGCAAGCTAAAAATCTGAAATCCACCGCTATCTGTAAGAATGGGATGGTTCCAGCCCATAAAACCATGAAGTCCCGATGCCAAAGCTATCAACTCAGAACCAGGACGCAAATAGAGATGATAGGTATTTGCAAGAATAATTTGAGTCTTAAGCTCCTGCAAAATCATTGGATGCACACCTTTTACAGTAGCCTGAGTACCAACAGGCATAAAAACAGGCGTTAAGATGTCTCCATGTGTGGTACTAATGCGTCCGGCGCGCGCTTGGCAAGCGGCGTCGTTATTCTCGACATTAAAAAAATCTGACAAGTGTGAGCTATGTGACATAAGTGGTAAATGTGGCATATATGACTCCTAAATAATTAGCATGGCATCGCCAAACGAAAGCATACGGTAATCGCGTTTTATGGCCTCATCATATGCAGACATTATCTGCTCATGACCGGCAAAAGCACTTACCAGCATTAGCAGGGTCGATCTTGGAACATGAAAGTTGGTGAGAAGGACGTCTGTGACCTGAAACTTATATCCAGGCCGAATAAATAATTGGGTGCTGGCACGCTTGCAAGGCACAAGTTGTTGCGCATGCGCATCCCAGGCACTTTCTAAGGAACGCACACTGGTAGTGCCAACAGCAATAATGCGACCGCCGTTTAAGCGCGCATTTTTTACTTGTTGGGCGCAATTTGCTGTAACGCTATAATGTTCGCTATGTATTACATGATCTTCTATTAACTGCTCTTCTACACTACGAAAAGTACCCAAACCAACTTCTAAATCTACTGTGGCAAAGCCAACCCCTTTTGCCTTAATTCGCTTAAGCAAATCATCGGTAAAGTGCAAGCCGGCTGTGGGAGAAGCCGCAGATGCCTCGTGGCGCGAATAAACTGTTTGGTATTGCTCGTTTTGTCCATGATAGTTGGTGATATAGGGTGGCAAGGGAATAGTTCCAAAAGCGTGAAGCGCATCATTTAATTTGCTCCCGTCTGTTGTTGTTAAGCTAACGATGCGCACGCCGCGCTCTTTTGTTGGCGACCAATCTTTTATAGTTACATCTATGGTTCCACAACGCATAATGGCACCTGGCTTTAGGCGACGACCAGGCTTAACGAGCGCTTCCCAAAGTTCGGTGTTTTTCGTGTCACCGGATGCTTTTTGAGACACTTTACCAGATGCTTTTTGAGGTGCCTCACAAGACGTGCCAGCTGATGTGTTATTGGGTGCTACATGAGATGTCTCATTTGATGTTTCATTTGATGCTTCATTTGATGCTTCACAAGACGCACTAGCTGTATTGTCGTTGGCAGTATGACATGCCGACACACACAGCTCATCATTTGCATCTATCCTGTTCAATAACAAAATCTCGCCTGTTGCCATAGCAAGTTTATTTCCGGTAACAGGATCTAGGCGATAACCTTGCAATCTTGCCGGCATCACGCGTGTCTCATTTGCAACCAAAAGATCCCCTGGATGCAAAAAGTTAATGATATCTGTAAAAACGCAGTGGCGTAAACTGCCATCAGTGCGATTTAAAACAAGTAGCTTACAACTATCGCGTGGAGATGCCGGTTCTTGAGCAATGCTTTCTTGCGGTAAATAGTAGTTAAAATCATCTGTTAACATAGCGGTCGCACACTTTCATTTTGCTTACCACTGCATATATTCCAGCTTAAGTCTTTACTCATTTGCTTGCCTTCGCCCCATTAATTGCCTTTGCTTTTTCTTGCTCTTGCATGTTTTGCAGTTTAATTCCCTGCTCTTTTGCTTGCTTGCGTGTTTCCTTGCATATTTCCTTGCGTGTTTCTTTGCATGTTTGCTTGCGTATTTCCTTACGTTCAGCGCGCTCTAGTTCGGCCTCAGCTACTGAATAACGACAACCACAATAATTTTGCCTATACATACCCAACTCGCGTGAAACGCGCACAGAATCTGCATAATACCTACTATAATCTATTGCATCTGCTAAAATCCCCTGCTGGTTGGCTGCGCAATTAAGCTCATGCAATATTTGCTTCGTGTATTGATAAGGACTAATGCTTAATGTTGTCGATATACAATCATAGCCATTTTCTAAAGCCATCTTTGCCAAGATCTTAAAACGAAGGCGATAACAGGCACTACAACGTTTTTTTCTTAACTCTATATTGTTTGCAGCTAAAACATCATTATTTAAATGTGGATAAGGACCGCCAAATACGCCAACCTCTTCTTCCCACATCTCAGCATCATATGAACCTACGATTAAATTGATATTTAAATCCGCTAGATGCTTACGCAGCACACTTAGACGTAAGTCGTATTCTTCTATTGGGTGAATATTTGGGTTGTAAAATAAAACAGAACACTGATTTTTTGCACCAGAGTTTATTATTGCTTGCAAAGGGACAAGTGAGCATGGTGCGCAGCAGGCATGCAAGAGAAGTTTGCTTGTTGATGGTTTTATAGAATTCAATCTATCTAAAGTCATATTGGTAAGTAATCTATCTAAAGTCATTTGAGAATTGCTGACAATTCGAGCAGGCTCTTAAAACTAGCTATATGAACCAACTATATAAACTGGCTATAAAAGTCTATTCAAACAGGTTATTCAAACTAGCTATTCAAACTAGCTATTCAAACTAGCCATTCGAACAGGTTATTCAAACTAGGCATTCAAACTAGCTATTCAAAACAAATAATAAGTCAGAAAAGTGCCAAAAAAGAAAAGGCGGCTTTCGGCCGCCTTTTCGCAACTATCGTCTTACCTATTTAGAGTTTACGAACGTTGCTTGCTTGGAGCTTGCCGTTTTGGCCGGTCGTGATATCAAACTCAACACCAGCATCCTCATCGAGGGTCTTAAAGCCCTCGGTTTGGATCTCCGAGTAGTGAACGAAGAGATCGTCACCGTCCTCGCGTGAGATGAATCCGTAGCCTTTGTCGGGGTTGAACCACTTAACCTTACCTTCAGCCATGTCTTGCCTTTCTTTCTGCCCAACCTGGGCAAACACTAACGATACGCTCGCAACCAAGCTAGCACGTACCGCGAAACCCTGAGCCCTTTTAGGCTCGTGACAATAGTCTAGCATACTTTTTAACGATTTATGGCGTGAATTGCCAATTTGTCAACATTTTCTTAAAAGGTCTTGCATGCCCAGAACAACCGAAATTTTGACCAGAACAACTGCAATGGCTATGATAATCCAAATAAGCGCTGATTAAGTGCCTGTTGAACTAAGGGAGTTACCCAATCAGAGGTATCGCCACGCATCGAAGCCACTTCTTTTACCATCGAAGACGAAAGGTACATGTTTTCCGGATTTGCCATAACAAAAAGAGTTTCTAGGTTAGGGTTAAGTTGATAGTTTAAGGCAGCCTGCTGAAACTCTGATTCAAAGTCTGTCACCACCCGAAGCCCTTTTACAATAACGGTTGCGCCAACTTCTGTTGCAAAGTCTACCAGCAAACTAGTAAAAGGCAATACCTTACAATTGTCTTGTTCGCGAAGGGCATCTTTAAGAAATGCCACTCTTTCGTCTAATGTAAACATAGGACCTGCACCTTTTTTAGGCGAAGCGGCAACGCCAACAACAATCTCGTTAAAAATCTGTGCCGATCGTTTTATAACGTCTATGTGACCAAGTGTCACAGGGTCGTAAGTGCCAGGTATCAATGCCTTAGTCATATAACTCCATTCTAATGCTCGCTAACTTAAACTGTTAAACTGATTCATAGTTATAATAATCTATTCTAATGTCACCATAATTCTTGCCATAAAGATAGTGCCAAGCAAACGCGTCATCAAGTGTCTTGTTTTCGTTGCGCCTGTGCTCGTAACTAAGTACAGCAAAGTCGCTTAAGCATTGTAGCGTATTTATTTTGTTGAGAAGTGCGCTAAGTGTCTTCGACGGCAAGTCATATGGCGGGTCGAAGATAAGAATATCAAGCGGAAAAAAACCAGCAGTCTTGCCAACGGTGTAGTCTTCCCAAGATATATTACAAACATCTGATGCGCAAACCATTGTTTGTAAACTATGACTGCATCTCTCATTGCTGCCCCTATCGCTATGGTCGTTTCTGCCACTTTGAGCGCCACTACCCTCATTACCAACTTTGCCACCTCTGTCATGAAGCAGGGCGACATTCTTTTTTAATAGTTTAACGGCACGCCAGTCCTTCTCTACAAAAAAACAACTTGCTGCACCGCGAGAGATAAGTTCTATGCCTAAAGCACCGCTACCGGCAAAGGCATCAAGCACATGTGCTTTGGCCATGCTATTTGCGCCACCACTGTTCCTAGCGGTTAGTATCGATGTTAAACTAGACGCCCAAGCCTCTTTTATGCGATCGGTCGTTGGTCTGGTGCCCGGCAAGTTAAAGCTGTGCAGGGTTAACGATTTATAGCGACCGGCAATCACGCGCATGACTTTGTACCTGTTAAAGATAAGACGCGCTTGGCAAAGCTATTACATTCGTATGCTAGCAAGCTATTATCTTGTTTTTGAAGCAGAGGATCTTGGGCTAAAATCTCTGACGCGTCATCATGTGCCTGCTGAATAAGCTCGGCGTCGCTAATTACATTCACAAGTTTAAGCCCCGACAAGCCATGCTGGCGGCTCCCTAAAACATCGCCCTCATGACGCATGGCTAAGTCTAGTTCGGCCAAGCGAAGACCATCATCTGTCTGCTCTAAAATACGTAGGCGTTCCCAAGCTTCGCTATTGCGCTTTTCGCTAATTAAATAAACCTGCGAATCATGTTTGCCACGCCCAACACGTCCTCGCAGCTGATGCAGTTGCGCTAAGCCAAAGCGGTCGGCATCTAAAATGACCATCACAGTTGCATTGGCAACATCTACGCCAACTTCGATGACAGTTGTCGAGACCAATATGTCTATCTTGCCTTGTCTAAAAGCATCCATAACTTCTTGCTTTTCGCTATCGCTTAATCTGCCTGTAATAAGGGCAACGTTACTACCGGGGAAAAGGGTATTGCGCAGGCTTGCTGCTTCAACCTCTGCCGCAGCAATATTGGCGCTACTAACGTTTCTTATGCTACCAACATTATTGGTGTAATTAGCATTTATGGCGTTGCTGCTAGCTTTAGCGTCTTTGGCGCCAGTAGAGCCAGTAGAGCCAGTAACGCCAGTGGCGACATAAGTGAAAGTAGCGTCTTTAGCACCAGTAGCGTCTTTAGCACCTGTTATCGTAAGCGCCGCATCTGATGCATAGGCAAATTGAAGACTCTCATCAATGCCAAAATCGCTATAAAGACTAACAAGCTCTTCGCTTGAATCTAAAGATTCGTTATCTGATAGAAAACCTTTTCTAGCTTTACCGGACGTATTTTTACCGGTTTTTGTGTCCGAAATTAGCGGGCAAACATAATAAACCTGATGTCTCGCGGCGATGGCAGTGCGCATCGCCTCATAAACCTCAAACATTCTTTGTTTGGGCACAAGAGTTGTCGTGCGCTTTACTGAATCAGGCCTGGCGCTAATGTATGAACTTGTCATGTCGCCATAGGCAACTAAAGCTAAAGAGCGAGGAATTGGTGTAGCACTCATCATTAAAATATGCGCATTTATGCCTTTGTTGCGCATAGCCTCGCGTTGTTTTACACCAAAACGATGCTGTTCGTCGATAACTGCCAATGCAAGACTCTTAATATTAACATCATCTTGCAGCAATGCGTGAGTGCCAAAGACAATCTGAGTACTACCGTCTGCAAGACCAGCCAATAGTTGCTCGCGCTCCTTC
>JAIRQA010000119.1 GCA_031256715.1 Coriobacteriales bacterium
TGTGCCAGTATGAATGCTGCTATTTTTGTCATTTTGGATAAAATTTTGTAGCGTTGTCTCTGGTAGTGGGGTTGACTTAATCAGCGTAGCGATGACTTTACAAATTTACCTAATCCTTGGCATAAGCATGTTTTATCATTTTTTCGTATTTGAAAGTAATAGGCTAATCAAAAAAACAACTTCGACACCTTCTGCGGTTCACACAAAGCTTTATGCGCAAACTATGGCAGCTCCTTAAAGATGCTCTACAATGAAAAATGTCACTCGCCGAATGATGGAGCCACAAAAAGAAAAAACGCGACTATAATAAGAAAAAAATATCCCCTAATAAACCTGATGACACACGTAGTGCCTCTGCCACGTAAATCTGATTACGGAACAGGACACTATTCGTGTCTTTTTTTTGTTCCCTTGAATTAAATGGCAGCTGTCACTTATTGTCCAAACAAAAGGAGAAGTAATGACCAACGAAATTCAAGAAGGAAGTTCGGAAGCAGTTTCAGGAGCGGTTTTGGCAACTGCCTCGGATGCGGTTGCGGAAGCGACTACGGAAGCGACTACGGAAGCGGTTGCGGAAGCGACTACGGATGCGACTACAGAAGCGGCAAGCAAGTCTAAGAACATTGACCGCACACTAGACTCACAAAAAACCCAACAGTCTAAGGAAAGTCTGTTGCCAGCAAAAGACAGTAAACATTTGGGTAATCCCAAACATGCCACACGCAACCCCAAGCTCGCCATTATTGTTGCCGCCTGTGCAGCGTTTCTGGCAACCTTTAATGAAACATATCTGAATGTTGCATTCACGCCTATCATGGCAGATCTTGGTGTTGATGTCTCATTAGTGCAGTGGCTGGCAACCGCCTATATGCTTGGCGCTGCAGTCATGGTTCCCGTTTCTGCATTTGCCTATCGCTCTTTGCCCACCAAACCACTGTTTTGCTCGGTTGTTGGGCTTTTCATCATTGGCAGCGTTGTTGGAGCACTAGCGCCGAACTTCTCAACATTATTAACTGGACGAATCATTCAAGCCTTGGGGACGGGATTGCTGATCCCTATTGGCATGAGCATTACCTTAGACAGCGCCCCGCGCAACAAACTTGGTGTTTACATGGGCGTCATGGGAGCAATGACCACATTGGGGCCATCGTCAAGCGTGGTTGTTGCCGGCATACTGCTTTCTTTTGCAGGCTGGCAGCTGCTACTTTGGGTGTTTGCGGCGCTCTCTGTTGTGTGCCTGCTTCTTGGTATTTGCCTGCTGGGAAATGTCGCCAAACTTACTCACCCGCGCCTTGATTTCTTTTCTGTTGTTCTTGTGGGTCTGGCACTCGTTGGTATTTTGTATGGTATATCTACTGTGTTTACCGGAAACATCATCATAGCTGCTAGCATGTTCGTAATAGGTTTTATTTTATTGCTAGTATTTATGCGTCGACAAGGTCGTTTACAGCAGCCACTTATAGACCTCACGCCCCTTCGCGTTATGCCTTACCGCCTGGGAGTTATTATTAATATGTTGTCTTTGGTAACGATGTTTGCCATGAACATCATCATTCCAATGTTCATGCAAAGCGTCCTTGGAGTTCCTGCACTTGTTGCCTCGCTCACATTATTTCCGGCAATTGCGCTTTGTTGCGTTGTCTCGCCTTTGGCTGGTAGGATTTTTGACAAGCATGGCGCAAAGCTTTTATTGCCATTGGGGTTTGCCCTTGTCGCTCTTTTTGCAGTTGCGCTTAGTATATTCATTAGCACTGCCTCTGTTGTTGTGCTAGCAATCTTGTATATTCCTGTTATTTGTGGCTCGGCACTTGTTATAGGTCCTGTGCAAAGTTTGGCGCTCTCGCACTTAGCGCATGAACAAAACCCCCACGGTGTGACAATCCTTAGTACTGGTTTTCAGATTGCAGGTTGCATTGGCGCTTCGCTTTTTACTGGCGTTTACGCAGGCGTTAGCGCCGCTGCTGCGAGCGTTGCTGGTGGTGGTGGCGCTGGTGCTGATGTCTCCGGTAGCGTTTCTGGGGCAGCAGCATCGGCAGTTGCAGAGGCAACTTCGGCTGCGGCAGACGCGGCGGCAAGCGCCGCAGCTACGACGATGCAGGCGGCAACAACAGGCTTTTTAGTAGCAGGGATTCTTGTTGCTGTTTTTGCAATAGCGGGATTAATCATTTCGCTTGTTATTAACCGCTATAAGGCCGCCACTCACTTACACCAATGGGAATCTGATAGCAGTGACATTAAAGAGCGCCATGACGCAAGCATGGCAAGCAGCTTTTCTGCAACCGAATCGCTTGTGGCGGCAAACGTCAAGTTTACAGACTTGCAATCGCACTTGCAATCGCAAAGAATTCCGCTCGCCAACATTATGAAAAGAGATGTCTTTACCCTTAAACCAGAGGCATCGATACTGGATGCCCTTGAACTCTTTACGAACAAAGGCATCTCTGGGGCACCCGTAGTTGATGATAATATTTCAGTTATTGGCTTTGTCTCTGATGGCGATATCATGCGCTACCTTGCCGACCAATTGCCAATGTTTAAAAATGCCTGGTCGTTTGTTGTAGAGCTAGAAAATGAGAACTTCGACCAAGCACTAGAGGGACTGATGAAGCTAACGGTAGCCGATGTTGCAGTTAAGCATGTTATTAGTGTCGACGCCCATGCAGAAATTGGCTCTGTTTGCAAAGTGTTGGTAGACCACCATCTACGCAAAGCGCCAGTACTTGACCAAGGCAAACTTGTGGGAATCATTAACCGCTCAAATATCATCCACTATTCAATTCAGCATTATCTAAGCAGTAAGATATAATAATTGCATGCGCTACACACTAATGCATAAAACGTTAGAAGTTCTAGACTTAGAGATTGACACCGAGACTTTCTCGATCTCTAAAATCTATGACGTATATGCACCTGCCCATTTACCAATAGGCGTTGCAATGGTAGATTCTGTTCGGCCACAGCGTGGGTCTTTAAACAAATGGTGGCTGTCTCGCTCTATTCCTGCGTCGCGCTCTGGTCTGCGCGACGCTTTAGAGCGCTTAAACGTTAGTTCCACGGGGCTTTTGTTATTAAAATGTATGGGTCTTTCGCTTTCAGACCAGTATTGGGTGCGCTCCAGTGAAAAAATGCTTAAATGGGAAGATATCAATTTCTTTCAGAATGAATTCTCTGGAGATGTAGGCAACGCGCTTTTTGGCTATGGAGCAGACAGTGATGCCATTAACCTGATTTCGCCGGACAACACCAGTGATGGCTGGCTGCAAAAGAAGTGGGCAATAGCGGATGGTAAGCGGGTTTTGATTAAGGGCGGATCTTCACCATACTATCAGGAGCCCTTAAACGAAATTCTTGCTACCATACTAATGGAGCGTCTGAGCATACCGCACGTGCCATACACTTTGGCGTTTGATGACGAAAAGCCGGTGAGCATTTGTGAGGATTTCATTAATCCTTCTACGGAGCTAGTTAGTGCTTGGAGTGTTTACAATACACGAAAAAAATCAAATAATGAATCTTCTTACACCCACTATCTGCGCTGTGCCGAGGAATTGGGTATCCCCGGTGTTCGCCGGCAGATCAACCAGATGTTGGTTGTAGATTTCATCATAGCCAACGAAGACAGGCACTTTAATAACTTTGGCAATGTTCGCAATGCCGAAACACTAGAGTGGCTTGGAGCAGCCCCCATTTACGACAGCGGCACCGCAATGTTTTACGATAAACTGCCAAAAGACATCTACATTGTCACTTCAGTGAAAGCCAAGCCTTTTGCATCTACCCACGACAAGCAAATAAGACAGACCAAAGCCCTAGTTGGCATTAAAGACTGGCTGGATCCCCAGGCTCTGGATGGTCTTAGCGAGCAGTGGGCACCAACACTTAAAGCCAGTCGCTTTATAGAAGATCACCGCTATGATGCACTACTTCTAGCGCTTGACCAACGCGTCAATCTGCTATTAAAGATGTTGTAGTTTTTTCTTTTTCTTTTTTTTTGAGAAAACCTTCCTTATCGTTTAGTTCTAGGGCAGGCACAGTGAGATGGGGATGTGCTAGTAAGCGTTGGGACATGGCGCGGGCTCGAGGCGGGCTCGAGGCGAGTGCAGCGCAGGCACGGGTGTGGGACGGGGGCGGTTCATGGCGCGGGCTCGAGGGCGGGCTCTGGGCGAGTACAGCGCGGGCTCTGGGCGAGTGCAGCGCAGGCACGGGGGCACCGGCACGTACGGACACACTTTAAATAAGTTTCTGTTCACGCCCCCTTGCGTCATCCTGAGAGTGCCGTGGCGGCAATGCTCAAGATCTGACACTTCGGTCTGGCGAACTAGAGCCTTAAGCTCTCGCTTCGCTCGCCTCAGGATGACATGGGGTGGTGCGTGAACAGAAACTTAAATAGAGCACAAGTCGTAGAAAATTCCCCTTGACACTGTTGGTCTTATAGTCTACTATAAGACCATGCGACGTTGCGCTGCAAGTTAATAGCAGCTTCGCTATAACTTCGCAGCATTATCACCTAGCATGCAAAAAGTAGAAAGGATGCCGTGGCCACAAATGAATCCGGAATTGGACATTAGCCGCCCGCTTTTTAGCCAAGTAAAAGAAGCCATAGAAAACGATATTTTGGCTGGCAGGCTAAATGCAGACGAGCAGATACCCTCTAACAGCCAGTTGGTTGCCTTTTTTGGGCTTAACCCTGTAACCGTGCATAAAGGCGTAAGTCAGCTAACGGATGAGGGTA
Organism: Coriobacteriales bacterium; assembly: GCA_031256715.1. Lineage (GTDB taxonomy): Bacteria > Actinomycetota > Coriobacteriia > Coriobacteriales > UBA8131 > JAIRQA01. The sequence goes on from JAIRQA010000119.1 coordinate 4,733, forward strand.
TTGTTTACAAGAAACGCGGTCTGGGAATGTTTGTAGAACAAAATGCCCGCGCAATCTTACAGGCAAGACGACAGGCAGCATTTAGCTCCGAATATATCCGGCCGCTTGTAAAGCAAGCGCAAACTTTGGGCATGTCTGCAAACGAAGTCTGTAAATTAGTTAAAGAAACTTGGACGGAGGAAAATAAATGAAGCTAATCCCCACAATGCCCGCTGCCTTTGAACTGCAAAATGTAACCATGAGTTACCCGCGCAGCAAGACGCCGGCACTAAACAACGTCAGCCTTGTGGTACCGCAAAATGCTATCTGTGGACTTTTTGGACGCAATGCAGCTGGTAAAACCAGCTTAATGGCGCTGCTCGCGGCATTCAGGCGCCCCACGTCTGGAACAGTACGTGTTTTTGGTCAGGACCCCTACGAAAATCCCTATATCGCAACTCAGGTTGCCTTTATCTATGCCAACAATAATCCCAATAGCTTTGTTGAGTCCTGCAATAACTATTGCAAAGTGCGTGAGTTGCTTAAACTAGGTAAGAAATTTCGCCCAACTTGGGGCGAAGACTTTGCCGCGCACCTTTGTAAGCGTTTTGACCTTAATCCCAAAAAGTGGGTAGGCAGGCTAAGCTTAGGTCAAAAAGCTGCTTTGCGTTGCACCATTGGTCTTGCATCGCGCGCCCCACTAACTATTTTTGACGAAGCATATCTGGGAATGGATGCCATTTACAGGCGTATTTTTGTTGATGAGTTGCTGGCAGATTATCTTCGTAATCCCCGCACCATATTGTTCTCGACTCATTATGTTGCAGAAATGGAGCGCCTATTTTCTGAAGCCATCATCATTAATGAGGGTGTCGTATTGGCCCATGATGATGCAGATTCGCTTCGTGCCGGCAAGGGAACGCAAAATATTTTTAATAAAACCAGCGCAGTTGCAAACACAGCAGACACCACAACATCGTCGCTTCAGGATATATTTATACGTCTTGCCATCAAAGAAGGAGAAACCTATGAACCAGCAAACTTCATCTAATGATACAAAAGTTGGCCATACAACCAATACGCCTAAATTAACGAATGGGCAAAATAACAAAACGGAAATGGCAAGTTCCCGCATAGGTGGCACAGCGGCTGCGTTTCGTTATTTGCTTGCGACTAATGTCATTTGGGCACTGTTTTTCTTAGGTGCACTGGCGTTATTTTTTACAGGCGCCACCATATTGCGCTATTTCATTGGCTCTGTTGATAGTTCTGGCTACCCTTGGCTTGCTTATGGTGCTCTTCTTGGCGGCGCAAATACATTTTACATGTTTGTTTTAGGCCTATGCTGGGCATTTTATATGCCTTGGCTAATGCCATATGGTTTAACTCGAAAACAGTTTGTACTAGCCAATTTATTTTCTGCTCTGATATTAATTACCGCTTTAACGTTATTGTCTTATCTGCTACAAGTAGTTATTGACCATAACCTTACAGCAATAGATCCCTTTGTCCTGAAAACATCCACTGATGCTATTGCCAGTGAACTGCAAAGCACAGACTTTAACTTTGCAGCCGCGATACCCACCTACTCACTACCAGATGATTTTCTTTATCTGCTATCAAGCTGGGTTTACACTTTATTTGTCTTTCTTTTGGGTTGGATCATAGCCATTGGTTTTCTGTTGCGTCGTATCTTAACGGCAGCAGGTGGCATTATTATCGCCTTGTCGCTTATGGCAATAATCAGTTTACGCAGTTTTTCTGTATACATAGGTCCAACAAGAATGTTTTTTGATTTCACTGGCACCTCTGCAGGAACAGCAATTAACAGCATCAGCCCCGTAATTTGGCCTTTTGCCATGCTCTTGCTTTGTGCCTTGCTTTTCTGCCTGCTACTAAGGGTCTCAAGACATATTCCAATAAAGTGCTAGAAACGATTACAGACGAAATTATAACTAGTGCTAGTATACTAGCATATTAGCATACTGGCACTAATACTTTTTAAGACCAATATGCACTGCGTACGCACGTGTATTGTTAAGCAGAAAAGAACCCTTTCATCTCCCGTGTTGCAGTTTATCCCGTCTAGGACAGATGAGCCGTCACCGTGTCCGCGTGCCCGTGTCCGCGTGTCCGCACGCACCGGACGTGGGGACGCGGACAGATGAACCGTCCCCATGTCCGCACGCGCACGCCGAGCGCGCCCGTGTCCGCATTCGCACCGAGCGCGCCCGTGTCCGCATCTTCTCCACAAAAATAACGTTACAGCGCCTTTACAATGTCTTCTACCCTTTCTTTGGCATCGCCAAAAAGCATGGCAGAGTTCTCTTTAAAAAACAGTGGGTTTTGCACGCCGGCATAGCCAGTGGCCATAGAGCGCTTAAAGACAATTACCTGCTTAGCGTGCCAGACTTCCAGCACTGGCATGCCAGCAATTGGAGAAGATGGATCCTCAGAGGCTGCAGGGTTTACAGTATCATTAGCGCCAATAACTAATACCACATCTGTATTAGTAAAGTCGTCGTTTATCTCGTCCATTTCTAAAACAATATCGTATGGCACCTTTGCTTCGGCGAGCAAAACATTCATGTGCCCAGGCAAACGACCTGCCACAGGATGAATACCAAAGCGCACGTTTACACCTTGGGCGCGAAGCTTAGAAGTGAGGTCGGCAACGGAGCCTTGTGCCTGTGCCACTGCCATGCCGTATCCGGGAGTGATAACCACCGAGCTGGCATTCTTAAGCATGTCGGCAACGTCAGCGGCATTGGTCTCGCGGTGCTCTCCATAGTCTTTTTGTGCGCCTACGATAGCTCCATCTGAGCCAAAGCCACCAGCAATAACAGAGATAAACGAGCGATTCATCGCCTTACACATAATAAACGAGAGATATGCACCAGAAGAGCCAACCAAGGCACCGGTGATAATTAAAAGGTCGTTATCTAGCGTAAAGCCGGCGGCGGCAGCAGCCCAACCAGAATAGGAATTAAGCATAGAGACTACAACCGGCATGTCGCCACCACCAATAGACGCCACAAGGTGCAATCCAAGCAAAAGGGCGATAAGCGTCACTGCAATCAACAATCCCAATCCCAAAGCGCCTTCGGGCATTAGCACAAATAAAACTGTAAGAACAACAAAGGCGGCAATTGCCAGCAGATTAAGTGCGTTGTGCGCTGGTAGCACCAAAGACGCGCTTTTAATCTTGGCAGAAAGTTTTAAATAGGCAATGATAGAACCGGTAAAAGTCACGGCGCCAATGAAGACGCCCACAAAAAGTTCGCCTGAGTGCAAGGGGTCAAAATGACCTGCCGCAACACTCTGAAAATAAGCAGTCCAGCCAACAAGCACGGCAGCCAAGCCCACAAAAGAATGAAAAAGCGCAATAAGCTCAGGCATACCTGTCATCTCTACCTTAAGCGCTTTTGTGATACCAAAAATGGCGCCTACAACCAATGCTATTACAATTGCAATAATCGCCCAAGCAGGTGCGGCGCTTTGTATGGGCAGCGTCACATCTCCCAACATGGTAGCAACTGTTTGCTCGGTGCCAAAAACAACGCCAAGAATTATAAAGACTAGCGCTATTGCCATACCAATAGCACCTAAAATATTGCCGCGCTTAGATGTTTCATGTTTAGAGAGCCCAGCCAAAGCCAAGATGAACAAAAGACCGGCAATAATAAAAGAACCTTGAATAAGCGTATCTGGCATTGCGCTCACCCCTTCCTAAACATCTTAAGCATGCGATTAGTAACAGCAAAGCCACCAAAAACATTAATTGATGCTAGTAAAATACCTATTACCGATAATATTATAATAGCAAGATTGGTTCCCAAAAACATATCGGTAGCCTGATTTAAAGCCGTAAAGCCCACTAAACAACCCACGATAATAATCCCCGAGATAGCATTAGTTACGCTCATCAGTGGCGTGTGCAACGAATGCGAAACATTACCAATGACATAAAATCCCACCACACAAGAAAGCATAAAGACCATGAAGTGCCCCAAAAGTCCGCCAGGCGAGATGGCAAAAAGAGCCAAAAGCGCAATAGCGCAAACAGCAGCCACCGCATAAGTAACACGAGGATCACGAGGGTTTTTCTCAACATTATTTTGAGAAGAAATGTCGCCAGCTTTGGCTAAGCCGGCAGCCGCCGCACTAGCACCGCCGCCAGTACCTGAGCCCGCGCCCGCAGCACCACTTGCGGCTACAGGGGCCGCAGAAACGCTAACGGCAGGGGGTGGCCAAGTAACCTCTCCATCGCGCGTGACAAGAATGCCACGCTGCACGACGTCTTCTAAATCTAACACCAAGTTACCGTCTTTACCAGGTGTTATAAGCTTCATAAGGTTTACGATGTTGGTGGCAAAAAGTTGAGATGCCTGCGTGGGCAAGCGTCCGGGCAAATCTGAGTAACCAATGATTTTTACGCCGTTTGCTGTGGTGATAACCTCATCTGCCACCGATCCCTCTACATTGCCACCAGAAGAAGCGGCCATGTCTACAATCACAGAGCCGGGCTTCATTTGTGCTATCATGCTAGCGTCTATCAACCTTGGAGCGGGGCGCCCGGGAATTTGTGCTGTAGTAATGATGATATCTTGCTGGGGAACTTGCTGGGCATACATGCGGTTTGCGGCAGCGGCATAATCTTCTGTGGCCTCTTTTGCATAGCCGTCTGAAGATTGTTGCGCCTCTTCAGATTGCACAGCAACAAATTCGGCTCCCATACTTTTAACCTGCTCGGCAGTTTCTGCGCGAATGTCGGTGGCTTTTACGATGGCGCCAAGAGAGCGAGCTGTGCCAATAGCGGCAAGACCGGCAACACCTGTGCCTGATACAAAGACATGCGCTGGTGGCACTTTACCGGCCGCAGTTACCTGACCGGTGAAAAACGAACCAAACTCGTGTGCCGCCTCTATAACAGCACGATAACCGCCAATGTTTGCCATGCTAGATATGACGTCTAACGACTGCGCTCGCGAAATTCGTGGCACAGAGTCCATAGCTAGCACGGTCAGCTTGCGATTGGCTAGCCGCTGTAGTAACTCTGGTGAGCGCGGAGCGGCTATAAGGCCAATAAGAACACTGCTTTCGCGGGCTTTGGCAATCTCGTCATCTGTGGGCGGATTAATCTTTACAACAATGTCTGATGCCCAAACCGTTTCTGCGTCTACAATCTTAGCGCCAGAGGCAACATAGGCGTCATCTGGGAAAGAAGCCTCATTGCCAGCACCTGATTGCACTACAACAGAGTAGCCCAACTTAATGAGCTGTTCTGTTGTTTTGGGAGTTGCCGCAACGCGCCGCTCGCCGCTTTGCAACTCTAATGGAATACCGATTTGCATTTTCTAGCATCTCCTCCTTTTCCGTCCTTAACATACGTACTACTCTTATTTTAACTATTAACTGAACAAATGCTTATCAGAAAAATTAATACTGTTAAAATAATAATAGCTATTTCTTAAGCGCAAGTAATAAGCGCACGGGCAACGGGCGCAAGTAGCAAGCACGCGCAATAAGCGCAAGCAGGCGCAAGTAGCAAGCACGGGCAATAAGCGCGGACAGGCGCAGGCAACAAGCGCAAGCAGCAAGCACGGGCGGCAGGCGCAAGCAGCAAGCACGGGCGGCAGGCGCAAGCAGCAGGCGTATGTAGCAGTCGCTGGCAGCAGGCGCAAGCAACAGGCGCAGGCAACAAGCGCAAGCAGCAAGCGCAATGACGAAAGGATTAAAGTGAGCACATTTTCTAATAGCGACATGGTACGTATTGGTGTCTTTTATGATGGCCAATACTTTTATAAGGTTAGCAATTATTACAATTACGAGCATCAGCGTAAGGCTCGCATCTCTATTTCTGCTTTACATGAGTTCGTTCGCGACGAAGTCTCTATTAAGATTGGTGCCGAGCGCAGCCTGTGCCAGATTGTTGATACACATTATTTTCGTGGCAGATTTCGCATGCGCGACTTCATGGAGTCTAAACAAAAGCTTTCTAACGAACGCGCTTTTGACGAAGTCTTAATGGACGCAAATGTTGTGACCCACTATCTTCCATTAAAACAAGACAAAGACGGAAAATTTCAGGAAAAAGGTATAGATGTCTGGTTAGCTTTAGAGGCATACGAGCTTGCGACTTTAAAGAAATTTGACATAGTTGTTCTTGTTGCCTGCGACGGCGACTACGTGCCACTTGTAAGAAAACTAAATACAATTGGAACACGAGTAATGTTAATTAGTTGGGATTTTACTTACAAGGACGCTCAGGGTAAAGATTGCGAGACCCGCACTTCTCAACAACTTTTAGAAGAGGTGGCTTTCCCAATAGCCATGCATGAGATAATTGATAATCGCATAAAGGGCAAAGAGGCATCTATTGTTAACCTATTCTTGCCGCAAAGGATATCTAAAACTGATACCAGACAAAGGATAGAACACGAATATTTGTTTGGCGACGAGTCATATGGCGGTGATTACTGCGATAATTATGTCGAGAATAACACGACGACCTCGGTAATTTTAAGCTTACACGATGGTTATGGATTTATAGAAGATCGCGCTACCAACAATGTCTTTTTTCATTTTAGTAGTTTGCAAAACAAGGATTTTTCTGAGTTGGAGAAGGGCATGGTGGTGCATTATACCAAAAAAGCTAATCCAGACTTAGAAAAGGGCGGCTTTCTGGCAACTGAGGTTTGGGTAGATGACGCCAGTTGATGACGCGAGTTCATGGCGCCAGACGGTGACGCCGGTTGACGATGCCGGTTCATGGCGCCAGACGACAAAAGAAGACGACAAAACAGACGATAATCTTGTTCTAAGCTTTGTGCAAAAATTAGCCAAGCAAGGACTAGTTCAGGCTGACGAATATCTTGAAGACATTTGTAAGCGTGAGGCTTTAGTAGCAGATTTTGTAAACTACCTTCATGCTCAAAGCAAGCTTAGGGGGATGAAAAGAAAGCTAACGCAAGAACTATTTTTTGGTGACACCGAGCAGTTTTTAGAGTACCTGCGCTTGCGCGATCAACCAATGAACACCAAGCGCTCCTACTTTGTTGTTATCACCAGAATTGATGATGCCAAGAAAAGCTACAACTGGGATGAAGCCAGTGATTCTGTAAGACAACATTTAATAGAAAATGGTGCGGCAGATGTCATAGACATTGGCATTGACACAGGCTTTGTTCATATATTCCCCGATAATTACGCGTTAGATAAAAACGATGTTGTTCACAGCACCGCAAGCGACGGCATAAACGATGGTGCTGCAATAACTTTTATAACCTCGCCTATCATAAGGAGCTTTTCGACAAGAAATATGGTCTTGTAACATCTGTGGGAATTGGTCGCAGCTGCTCGCTTAACAATCTAAAGAAAAGCTATCTAGAGGCAAATGACGCTTTAGATCTTGGTTGGCTCATGGGCAAAAGAAATAGTATCATTAGATACTCGGAGCTGGGGATATTTTCGTTGCTGCTAGAGCTTGATCGCAGCATGCTTGCAAAGTATTGCGAAAAGCAACTGGCAGGTCTTCTTAATGCTGATGACCACGACGCATCGTTACTTAATACATTGCGCCAAATGCTTGATCGCTCGTTTCATTGGGCAGATGTGTCAAAGTTGCTCTTTATTCATGTGAACACTTTGCACTACCGCATAGACAGAATAAGCAAATTGTTAAAAGCAGACTTCTCACGACAAGAGGTGCGCACAAATTACTATATTACTATTAAGCTCTATGACTTGCTCTGTGACCACAGACAACATGACATCACACCCATTTAATCGATTACTGTATAAACATACAGGCAAAACTGGATAATTAAACACTATCACATACTCTTTTACTTTCTTATTATGTAGAGAAGTACGCCACCGCCTTGCATGCGTGTTGTGTACTGCATAGGCAAGACGAAATTCAATTTAACGTTAAAAAGAGAAGGAGAGAGAAAATGAGCAAGGACATTAGCACGAACAGAGCCAAGAAAAATACCAAGAACGGTGCCCAGAAAAGCATTATTAACGAGGTAAGCGACAACGACAGCAGCGCCAGCGAGCAAATAGAGCCATGCGAGAATTTAAGCAGGCGCGGCTTTTTGCAGGGAATTTCTATTACTGCCGCAAGTGTCGCAACCTTAGGCATCCTTGGCGGTTGCTCGCCTAAAGAAGACGGTGTGACACAGTTAAACGCAGGGGCTAATACAAATAGTAACTTAAGCTCTGGTGCAAATAGCACACAGGCGGGACAAGGTGTTGCAAATGGTGCAGGAAACACGCTGGCAGCAACACAAAAGTGGTCACCTCAAACAGCACCTGCGCCAATAGCAGATGCCGATATTGTTCAGACCATAGAGGCAGATGTAGTAATAGTAGGCGCAGGTGCGGCGGGAATTGTTGGAGCCTACACCGCCATACAATCTGGTGCAAGCGTAGCACTTCTCCAAAACTCTAATAGCTGGGTCAGCCATGGCTGGTGCTCAGGTGCCATAAACACAAAGTATCAAAAAGAACAAGGTGTCGAGTTTAATGTTAAAGAGGTGCAAGCGCACTACGCCAAACTAAATGGCGGAAAAGCTGATGAACGCGTGCTAAAAGTGTTCATGGACAACAGCGGCGAGACCATAGACTGGCTAATGTCAGAGACCAAAGAAATTGGCTTTGTTGGTCTTACGGGAGAACCGCCATTTGCGCACATGTGGGAAGGTCAGCAGGTGGGAATGCTTGGCGTTATCATGAACAAAGCCATAGAAGCAGGTGTTCAAGTGCATTATGACACCGAGGGCGTTCAGCTTATTAAAGACGGCAAGAAAATTGTAGGCGTCATTGGCAATAGAACAGAGGGCACAAATATTGGCTACGTGAAGTTTCTGGCGAAGAAGGGCGTGCTTCTGGCCACCGGAGATTATGGAAACGACCCCGAAATGGTTGAGGCGTTCGCGCCATTTTGCGTTGGACTAGATAACACCTATGTGCCGCGCACCAATCTTGGCGGAGGACACAAAATGGCGCTTTGGGCAGGCGCTGCCATAGATAAAGCCGCCCACGCTCCAATGATTCATTTTGACCCAAGCCCCCTGCCAGAAGGCGACGCTCCTTTCTCTGGAATTCCTTGGCTAGCTGTAAACCTTTTAGGCGAGCGCTTTCAGAACGAAGACACAGATTATCCATATATCGTTAACCAGTGCGTTTTGCAACCTGAAAGCACGCGGTTTCAGATTTGCGATAGCAACTACGCAGAGCATTGGAACAATTTTGGCGGCGAATTCATGCGCTGGTCGCTTAGCGGCGACAACCAGGCAGAATGGGACGATGCGCTTAAACGTGGAGCAATCGTCCAGGCCGACACACTAGACGAACTTGCTAGCATGCTAGCATTGCCCAAAGAAACATTTCTAGCCACTGTTAATCGTTATAATGAACTTGTAGAGAAGGGCACCGACGACGATTTTGGCAAGAATCCCGAATACCTAAAAGAAACAAAGATCGAGGCTGCGCCATTTTATGGAATCAAGCGCGTCCCCGGAGTGCTTACGATAGTGGGAGGGCTACACGTGAATCAGAAACTTCAGGTTCTGGATCTTGAAGAGCAACCCATGCAAGGTTTGTATGCGGCAGGTAATGTCTCGGGAAATTTCTTTGGTAATGATTATCCGCTTTGGCTAGGTGCCGCAAGCTGTGGACGCGCGGTGACCTTTGGTAGATACGCAGTGAAAAGCATGCTTGAGTAGGGCGTGTTGTAGTTATATGCCTCTTGCCACACCCAACAAAACAAGGTGTTTTCATAAAATGTAGCTCTTCAGAAATTTAGTAAGGCTAGGTTTTTTTATTGACACAATTTGTTACTTTCAAGACGCCCATAGCAGAAATGCTAACAACCTTAAGTTTCAAGTCAATTCTTGCACCTCGATTAAGATTTTGCTTTTTTAGTCTGGCGGGACGCTGTGGACAGCGTCCCCTACACTTTGCGTTTCCCTCGTAGGGGACGCTGTCCACAGCGTCCCGCTCATCAACCCCCGAACCAACAAGCACCAAATGAACACGATTTGGCATTTCTACATCAAACGCATGCTCTAGCAACTTAAGAAGCATTTTATTTTGGCTATCGGTCTGGCTATTGTCTTCACAAGTTAAGACGACATCTTCTTTCGGCTCCTCTCTTTTTTTAAATCGAAATTAATCATCACATAATCTGTAAATAGCAAACAATATATGTTTAAACCACGAAATGGTGTTGCCCAATAGTAAATTCACCCGTCTCTTTCTGCAAATAATGCCCTCCATTTCTTTTGTAAACCTATGAATCCCAATTTCTGAAACCTTTAATCTTAAAATCCTTAGCTATCCTACTATTACAAAAGCATGACCATTTCGCATAATATCACATCGCCAAACAAATCATCAGCCTGTGCTAATGGTATACTTGTAGCTAATGAGCTATAACAAGCTATAACAATAACGCTTTACGCAACAAGACTTAAGTATCTGCGAGTGTAATAGCTTAATAGCTAATAGCAATTTTAACTACCTTATGTACTACTATGAAGTAAAAGGATGGAGCTAGATATGCGCAAGCTACCTATAGGAGAACAATCATTTGAAAAGATTATCTGCGAAAAGTATGCTTATGTCGATAAAACCGCATATATCTACAAGCTGGTGCAGGAAGGAAA
>JAIRQA010000125.1 GCA_031256715.1 Coriobacteriales bacterium
TCAGAGCTACTTGAGGGTCATGCTAGCATGCTATACAAAAAGGATGCTGATGATTGGTGGTGCAGTATAGGGACAGAGAAGTTTGACGCTGACAAATGGAAAGATCAGCTTGGAACAAAAGACGCTGCAAGCAACAAAAAAGAATCTAACATTCAAAATAACAAACTCTATCTTTTTTATAGCGACTACCTTTATCTGTTTTTGCTTATGGGCTTTAATGCCCCTACAACAGCAGAAGCAATGTGTTTGCGTATGGCAGATTTAGTACAAGCAAACATGCGCAAAGCAACAGGTAATGATGTCTATTTGTTATCTGAAGCTACAGTTTATTTTAAGTTAGAAACAGATGTTAAAGTAGCACCTTTAATGATAGCTTTTCCTACAGCAGACAAACACACTCCTATAGGTATAGAGTCATGGGCATATTGGACATTTCATGAAAAGACGGTTAGAGGATATCAGTAATAACAAACAATAAAGAGAGGAAAACAACAATGAGAAAGACAACTAAGGCTATATCACTTTTTATCTGCATGACACTACTTTTTACGACACTTGTAGCATGTACTAACGATACGCAATCATATGAACCAACTACTTCGCAACAGTCTTCTTCTAACTCGGATACAACAACGTCTGCCACAGAAGATGAAGATGGTCGCCCACTGATTTATAACAACAATGGTATCAAGATATATGCTAGCAAGGTGAGGTTTGATACTTATAAGGTAGAGAGCAATGCTGCGATAGAAGTCTGCTATAAGGTTGTAAATAGTAATGATGATAGTTGTTCTGTAAGAATTATTGGTATGAAAGTTAATAATCAGGTTAGCACAGGTGCAGCTGACACTTCTTTTGTTCCTCCTGCTCGCTCTACTGTTGCCGATGGCAGTGCTTCAACAATTCCAGTTAGATGTTCATCTTTTGGACTCCCTGTAATTAAAACATCTGAAGATAAATTTAAGGCTGATGCAAATATGGCATATAGCATTGTTGGCAATTTTGAGGTTTGGGTTGATGGCCTTGTTGATAGCGGTACCTTTACTGTTACAATCCCAGCCAACTTCCCAGAAAACAAGTTTCGCACCGATGAGAAATGGGTAAGCACCAAATAGGTGATTTGCTTAGGCTAACAGCAGCGCGATGCAAAAAAGTGCGGACGCAGGCACACACGGATGCAGGGGCATGGACGCAGCATGGACGCAAGGACGGTTCATCTGTTCACCTTGTCCCACACGGGCTTAACCCGCAATCTCCTGCCTTGCCACTGGACTGGAGATTCTGAAACAAGTTCAGAATGACGTTCATTGGAGATTCTGAATCAAGTTCAGAATGACAAGTGTTTTGGATTCTGAAACAAGTTCAGAATGACGTTCAGGCACGTCCCTCACGGGCTTAACCCGCATCTTCACGAAACTTGTCATTGCGGGCTTGACCCGCAATCTCCCAACATGCTGTTTTAGATTCTGAAACAAGTTCAGAATGACGTTCAGACACGTCCAACACGGGCTTAACCCGCAATCTTCGCATAGCGGACACAGGTACGCACGGGATACAAGCACAGACACACCTGCGTTTGCATGCAAAAGACCAACTTGTGCAGCTTACAACCACTAGCCGTTTTATTTGTTCGCTTAGCGTAAAGCATGCGTTTACCACTAGTTTTCTTTTGGTGTATGTGCTATTGTTTTTGCTTCGTTTTTGTTGTTGCACTTGATAAATGGCTTGATAACTTGCTTGATAACTTATGAACACTTTAAATTCGAGCAAAGTTTCACATGATGTTATTTTAAACATGGCATCAAAACCCAAGCTAGTGCGTAAGAGGTTTGCAAGTCTTATCTGGCAATAACAATAAGAGGGAGTTTTTACGTAGGCTGTAGGCTTTATGCCATACAGGAGGAAGAGCAACAGACAAGGGAGTGTTAATTATGATTATGAATTCAATCAAGCACAAAGCAAGACTTGCTATTACTTTTGTTACAACAAGCATTGCATCACGTATTAAAGATACGCGTGGTGAAGTTAATGTTGTTGCCATCGTGGTGCTTATTGGTATAGCAATACTTTTGGCTATACTATTTAAAGATTTCATCATAGGTCTTTTAAACATGCTTTTTGAGTTTATAACTGGTAATGCCACAGAAGCAGTTAGCTAAGCAACTTATGTTTAGGCATCGCCAACAGGGCGCACAGCGCATGTTTGGTGCAATTATCAGTGAGCGGGGTGCCGTCCCAGTTATAGAGGCAACATTTGTGTTTCCAATAACTTTTCTTGTGCTTGCGGTTTTGCTAATGGTTGGAAACGCCTATTATCTTAAGGCTCGTGTAGAGGCAGGTGTGTCACAGTTTGCTCAGGATGGCGCTGCTTATGTTGCGGCTCCTTTATTAGAAGGAGTCTTGGCTGGAAATGCAGTACCAAGCTTTACAGATGCAAATGGGCACGCAAAGCCATACCGCTACTTAGCTGGGATTTTTACAGGTAATTCTGCCGCAGTTGGTAATGTAGAATCTGGTCTATCTACGTATCTAAACAATAATGCTCAAGGTCTATTTCCAACAATAGAACTTGATGTGCGCGATGTAGATGTTAAGTACAATGGCTCTGTTATTTATCCAACAGTCTCTGTTGATGTTAGCTATGAGGTGGTTATACCTATAAGGCTCTTTGGACAGGATGCGCCATTTGCTATATCTATGGCATCTCATTCAGAGGTGATGGTCTCTGACATGTCGGAGTTCATTCGTAACATGGACGCTGCCGCCTATTATATGAAGAAGTCTGGACTGTCTGATGAAATAGCTAAGTGGGCAGAAAAGGCAAAAGAACTGCTCTTTTTAAAGAACAACACATGATGTAATAGGTATTTTAGTCTTGCATGAAAAGCGAGTAACTGCGATACAGTAAATTTACAAGTAGGATAGCGAGATTAAACAGGCAACAAGGTAATGTTTGGCTTATAGTAAAGGAGTATGAAAATGGCGTTTTGTTCAAAATGTGGAACACAGATTGCAGATGAGGCAGCTTTTTGTCCAGCGTGCGGACAGCAGACAGGAGCGGCTGCTGTGCCACCAATCTCTACGCAAGCAAGCACGCAGGCATCAGGGTTTAACCAACAGCAAGCGGGAATTCCGCCTACACAGCCGCCTACACAGCCGCCTATTGCGTCGGCAATACCCGTAGACGCAGAAAGAGACATACAAGACAACAAAGGCATCGCCATTGTTGGCTATATATTGTTTTTTGTCCCATTGCTTACAGGTAACTATAAAACATCACCATTTGCCAAGTTTCATGCAAACCAAACTCTTATACTGACAATATGCTCTGCTGCTTTATATGTTGCAAGGTATATAATCGATGCTGTATTATTGGCTATAAGCCGTACTGCCTATAGCTTTTTTGGAGTGTATGAAATCATAGCGCTTATACTAAGCATCGTCTCTTTGGCTCCTCTGGTATTTATAATAATAGGTATCGTAAATGCCGCTGGTGGTAAGATGGAAAAACTGCCACTAATTGGCAACTTCTTTACCATTCTTAAGTAGTGTTGTGCGCAATTCAGGAAAATGGCAAACATGCGTAATGGTGCAAAGGAGAAGACGTGGTCGTATGTGCGAACTTGTGTGCGCAAAAAGCTTAGCAGCGACGAAGGCGCCATAATTGTAGAGGCAACGCTCTCTTTGCCGTTCTTCATTTTTGCCATTTTTCTTGTTCTTTCAATTACAAATATCTGTTATGTTCAAGCTAAAATTGGCGGTGCCTTGGCATCAGCAAGCAAGGAAATATCGCAGTATTCGTATCTTTACTATGCGTTAAACGGGGATGGCGCACAAAGGGCAATTGCCGATAAGGGCGAGGGCGTTAACCAAATGTTAGCTAACATTAACACTTTGTCTGACACATCTTTATATCAGACTTCCAATGCTAGTATTGGTGAACTTTGGGATGACTTTCAAAACAAGCGCATTGCCTACGATGATCTTGTCTCGCAGTTAGAGGGTTACTCTAAAAACCCAACCGATCTTATAGTTGGTATATTCTCTACAGAAATTAATGACGGTCTAGATAGCGCAAAAAATGCATTTGGAGAATTTATGGCTACTGCTTTTATGCGTAAAAATCTTGTTGAGACAAGCGACGGTGACCCAAATCGCTTTTTGCGTCATATGAATGTTGTGGATGGCTTAAACGGGCTCAATTGTCAGGCGCAGCTTTTCCCTGGCGGTGAAGGGCGAGCAGTAAATATCACCGTTGCATATAAGATTCAAGTTCTAGAGTTGCTTGGCATAGATTTTAGCTTTAGCTTTGAACAATCTGCGCAAACCGAAGCGTGGGGTTTAGGCGCTATGGGTGGCAAGTAGAAACATGCTTGTTGTTATCGTAAGCGCAGCGGTTTTCTGTGCAATTAGTACGTTTTTGTTATTGTGGTTATATCCACGCTATTCAAGGCCGCAAGGCGATATAGATGACGAGTTAGCTATAGAGCGTGAGACTTGCGAACATGAGCTAAATATGCAGAATGCGCAAGTAACGCTCGAAGCGCCAAAAGACCACGATACGCAAAATAAGTCTTTGTCTAAAGTTCACACTTTACTTAAGCCGTCACGCCGTTTGGCACTGTATATTGGTCTGAAGTATATTCTACTTTGCGCAACAGCAATTGTTCTTTATTTATACGATGGCGATGCTGACTTGTTCGCAGAAATTAAGGCTGTCGCATTAATGAGCATCCTTTGCGTTGCCGCGATTACAGATTTAAAGTCTTATCGTATCCCTAATCTGCTTATCATAGTTGGCATTGGCTATTGGCTGGCACTATCGCTATTAGAACTGCTGCTTTTTGGCGCAGCGTTAACTATGATGTCAATAATTTCTGACTTAGTCGTAGCTATTGTTGTTGGGATATTGGTTTTTCTGCTTTCGCTGGCGGTAAAGGGTGTAGGCTTTGGCGACATAAAGTTGCTGTTTGTTATGTGTCTGCTGCTTGGGATGCAGCACGTTTGGCCACCGCTGTTCTTGACGTTGTTTGGTTCTTTCGCTGTAGCTGCGTTTTTGCTGATATCAAAGAAGATGGCTAAAAAGGATATGTTGCCCTTTGCTCCATTTGCAATGGCTGGAACTGGCGTTGCACTTTTGGTGATGGGCCTATAAGGAGCAGGGAGGGTTTGTAGTGAAAGGATATGCGAAGTTTGCACCTCTTGCTTTAGTGCTACTTTTTGTAGTTGCTATATATAGCGTTGTGAATACTGAAATGCAAACCGTAAAGAATTATGAGCAGGCATTGCTGGATGCTAGAAAGTATGCAGCTGATGGCATTGTGGTTGACGCGATAAAAAGTTATGAGGCAGCATTGGCAATTAACGAGTCCTTGCCAATACGTGTTGAAGCAGGCGAGACTCTGTTCTTAATAGGCAGCCGTAGCGCCGCAACCTTTTGGGCTAAAGATCTAATAAAGAGATATCCACTTAATCCCGAGTCCTATGAATTTACTTTAAAGCTATATTATGAGACTAAAAACTACGCCGCATTTTTTGAGCAGTTAGACATTATGAAGGGTAGAGAAGTAAATTCTTCCATCGTAGACGATATGGTAGAGTCCTTGCGCTACGCATACTTTTTTGATTCTAGCTATGAGGATGTTGCTCTTTTTTCTGATGACATATGTGCAATAAAGAAAAAAGAGAAATGGGGCTTTGTAGCGAAAAACGGCAAGAAGCTTACCAATTCTACATTTTTGGCGGCTGGCTCCTTTGTTAATGGTCTTGCCCCAGTAACTAATGAATCTAATGACGCTTTCTTTGTTGACGCAAAAGGCGACAACAAAAGCTTGATTGCTCGTGGCCTTGGCGCTAAGCAGTTTGGTATGTTTTCTGCTGATATATTGCCAGTTTATGATGGCGAGCAATGGTGCTATTATACTAGCAAAGGCGAGCTATTGCATGGCGGATACCAAAACGCAACGGCGTATTCTTCTAGTGGCGTCGCTGCTGTTTACGATGGCGATGGCTGGTATCTTGTAAACAAAGATGGAACTGCGATATCAAGCAACCGCTACGATGACATTGCCATAAATGAGCTAGGCGTTGCTTTTGCCCAAGATAGGGCTTGCGCATACAAGGATGGCGCAGTTGTTATCTTAGATGCTGACGGCAATGAGCTTTTCTCGACATATTATGAAAATGCGCACCCGTTTGGAACAGATGGCCTAGCGGCAGTTTCTATAGGTGGCGCTTGGGGATTTATAAACAAAGATGGCGAAATGGTAATTGAGGCTCAGTATTTGGACGCACACAGTTTTCATAATGGTTTTGCAGCGGTAAACATTTCAGGGAGATGGGGGTTCATTAACATAGAGAATATGTTGATAATAGAGGCGAACTTTACAGACGCAAAGGACTTTTCTGCAGGCGGTTCTGTTTTTATTCAGGATGGCAGCATGTGGAAGTTGCTCAGGTTTTACTCACAAAGCTACGCATAGAAACGAGGAGGATATGCAGGAGGAATATATAACTCAAGGCACGAACACTTATCTTGTATTTAAGTTGAGCGATAGCGATAAGATTGACGAACTGGCGCTTAAAATGATGACAAATAATGCCATCAGGGGTTTTGCAGCGGTTACTTTTTCGCAGCATGATAACGAGCATGTACTTTGGTACAATGTCTCGGCAAAGGTTTCACTTAAGGAATTCTTTTCTGGCACAGTAAGTAAGAGTAGTCTGCTGGCGGTTTTTTAGGGGGATTTTAACATCAATTGCTGAATCTGAGGATTATATGCTTAACCCAAGTCAATTCCTGCTAGACACCGAGCATGTATTTGTAGAAGTTGGCAGTTGCGAAACAAAGATGATATACCTTCCTGTTCATGGCAACAGCGATGAGGATGAATCTACTACAAAGGTTGATACAGGTATTTTTGTTGAGAAAAACTCAGATTCTGCCTTAGAGGTTTCTGCCTTAGAGAGGCTCAGATCGTTTTTTAAAGAGCTGTTGTTTAACTTGAAATTTGATACAAACGAAAGTAATGAATATATTGGCAAGCTAATAAACTATCTTAATACCACTACAAATATATCAATTGCAGGTTTTAGTGCGTTTATAGATGAATTAACAGTTAAGCCTGTTGCTAAGGCCGCATCGATGACCGCGCCTGTAACGCCTGTACAAGTGTTTTCTTCTCAGCAAGCTGTTTCACAAAGGGCGCCTGGGCAAAATGAGTCTACACTGCATCAGTCAATGCAGACGAACTTACCACAGTCTATCGTGCAAGGACAAGTGGCAAGTGTTGTTTGTGGCGCCACTGGAGCTGCCGGTACTGCCGGTGTCGCAAGCTCTGTTCCTACTGCTGGTGCTGCGAGTTCAGTTGGCATTGGCGGTGCTGCGAGTTTTGTTGGTTCTGCCAGAGCAGGAAGTGACATTAACTTTGCTGGCCATGCAAGTACTACAACTGCTTCTGATGTGACACAAGTAAAAAATGACGACAAAGAGATGTCACTCATGCACTTAATGATGCACTACAGCAAAGAAAACAAAGCCATATATGATGCGCAAAAAAACCAGAGAAAATCGATGCAAACCGCTGCGCCGGCTGTTCAGACAAAGTCCACAAAAACTAAACGAGAAAAGAAGAGCAAGGGAGCACAAGGGTTGGCTGCTCAAACAGAATTTGCCATTCCCGGAATGCCACAGCAAAATGCATTGCAAAATACGTTACCGCCACAGGGCATGAGTTATTCGGGACAGCAAAGTGTGCCAGTCTCACAGGGTACAGGTTATTCAGGACAGCAAAGTGTGCCAGTCTCATATAATACGAATGTTTCGCAGCAGCAGGGTGCACAATCGCCAAGCGCTCAGCAGTTTTCTGCTGCGCCACAAGTAGCACCACCAGCGCAACAGCATGGTGTTGCCTTACAAACTGCAAAGCCCTATAGTGCGCCTGTCGCATTTGCACCCGTGACAAATACTGTTAATTTTGGCGAGACAACAGTACTTAGTCCCGACCGAGAAACTACTCTTTTGTCAGATGAGTACAATCCATCTATGGCGCCGCAGCCATATCTTATTAGAACAAAGACTAACGAGAAGATAATACTAAGTGGCGAGACATTTAGAATTGGTAAAGAAGAAGGTTATGTTAATTATTGCGTTAAGGACAATCCCACAATTAGTCGTAGTCATGCGGTGATACGTAAAGACGATAATGGCTATACAATTGTTGATACAAACTCTACTAACCACACATATGTCGATGGAAAAATGACTACTGGAAGTGCTGGCGCGCAGCTTACGCATGGGGTTCGTATCAGACTAAGTGATGAAGAGTTTGTTTTTTACAAAAGCTAGCGTACTATATTAATAGTATATTAGTGCTATGTCATTTGGGTATTGGGTCTTGAGCGTGTTATCGCGTGTCATCACCGATTGCTTTACCGACGCTTATATGTGTGCAGATGCACACTTGCCATTCATGTGGTAAGATATTTTCAGCAAGATTCGCACTGGTCATTGCAGATAATTGATGCTTGCAATTGCGACTTTTGTCTTGCGGAGAGCTGACCGAGAGGCCGAAGGTGCTCGCCTGCTAAGCGAGTAACGGGCAAAACCCGTTCTGGGGTTCGAATCCCCAGCTCTCCGCCACGCATACGGGGGCTGGCTAATAAGCCAGCCCCCGTATGCGTATTTAAAGCAGGGATTCGCCTACGCGATTTCTTGTCATGAAATGGCTAACAGCGAAGCTGTTAGCCAACTTTAGTTAGCAGAAATCGCACCCGAGGGGGGTTTTTGCGCTAATAAACGCGCCAGTGGCGTGTTTTAGCAAAAACGCCCGAGCGCCTGCGCGAGGGTCACAGCGTTTCTGTTCACGCCCTACCCCATGTCATCTAGAGGCGAGCAAAGCGAGAGCTTAAAGGATCTAGTTCGCCAGACCGAAGTGTCTAAGCCTTAAGCATTGCCGCCACGGCAATCTTAGGATGACGCAGGTGAATGCAAGCAGAAAACAGTTCGGTGGTTATGCAAACGGGACGCTGTGGACAGCGTCCCCTACGGTTGATTCCCCTACTCCACGAGAGGGAACTGAATCTGTGAACGGGACGCTGTGGACAGCGTCCCCTACGGGGGTGGGGCGTGAACAGAAACAGACACTAAGTGGGTCATGGTCGCGGTGTCTTAAAAAATTGCATTATACTTAAATATCATATAGTATATTCTTTAAGCGCAATTACCTGCCCGTATTGTGCGACAATGATTGTGCGACAATGATTGCGTAACAATGATTGCGTAACAAAGTGAGTTGAGGATTGTGCGACATAGTTGCAATGACGGTGGGTAGCGACCAATATTCATGGGAGGTCAAATGAATGATACAGCTCAAACACGATAGTAAAAAGCCGCTCTATCAGCAGATTTATGAGCAGCTACGCGAAGAAATCCTTAGCGGAAATGTAGAGGTTGGCGCTAAACTTTCGCCTATTCGCGCTTTGGCAAACGACCTTGAGGTTTCTCGCAATACAGTAGAGACTGCCTACATGCAGCTTAGCCTGGAGGGTTATGTTAGCTCGCGTGTAGGTAGCGGTTTTATTGTTGAGAAGATCGAGTTGCCTCCAGAGAGCAAAGACAATAAGACGCGTGAAAGTGCTGAGGACTTCTTGCGGCGATTATCTAAAACATCAATTTGGAAGCACTGTGATTATGATAAGTTTGAGCAAAACACTGCAATGAGCACCGCAACAGACACCGCAACAGACACCGCAACAGACACTGCAACAGACACTGCAACAGACACTGCAGTAGGTACCGCAATGAGCGGCAAGAAAAGCGCGTTAACAAGCAGCAAAGCAATTCTCTACGATTTTACTTATGGCAATTTACCCAATGGCAGCTTTCCCTCGCAGATATGGCGCAAGCTAACCACTAATATTTTGCTTAGCTGTGAAGCAATTAAAGCATCTAGATATACAGACCCACTGGGCGAGCATGGTTTACGAGAACATATTGCCCACTACTTGCATTTGCACAGTGGTGTTAACTGTCATCCTGCTCAGGTGGTGATACAGCCAGGAACGCAGGCCTGTCTTTATAATCTTTTATTGTTATTTGACCCACTGCGAGATGTTATAGCTATGGAAGAGCCTGGATACGATGGCGTGCGACTAGTGTTTGAAAATGCGCGTTTTAAGTTATATCCAATACCGGTAATGGAGCCTGCAAGCGAGTATATGAATGCATATTATAGTTCGAATGCTCGTTTGGCGTATGTGACACCATCTAATCAGTTTCCTACGGGAAAGATTTTACATTTGCCACAGCGTCAGGCTCTTCTTCGTTGGGCTACAAACAACAACGCTTACATCATAGAGGATGATTATTGTCGTGAGTATCGCTACACCATGCGTCCGCTACCATCGTTGCAATCGTTAGATCGCGACAATCGTGTCATTTATATGGGAACTTTTTCTAAAGCGCTTTCGCCTGCATTAAGAATAAATTATTTGGTGCTTCCTCCGGATTTGCTTTTTGAATGGCATAAAATTTATGCCAACCATTATCCGGAGGTTCCTTGGCTGTCGCAGGCAATTTTAGAAGCCTATATGCGTGATGGACATTGGGAAAAACGTTTGCGAAGAGCGCAAAGTGCCAACAAACGCAAGTATGACCTTCTAAAATCTAGTATAAAGAAACATATGGGCGAAAAAGTTGACATCATGGAAAACGGTAGCGGTTTGCATCTATTGTTAGGCACGCGAGATGGGCGGCATCAAAACGAGTTAATTGCAAAGGCGCTAGAAAGCGGGGTAAAAGTTTATGGCACAAGTCGTTATTGTATGAGTCAGCGTCATGCACTTAAATCTTATGTTTTAGTAGGTTTTTCTGTCATTGACGAGAAGCACATTGCGGCTGGTGTCAAAGCGCTTGCAGAAGCTTGGTTTGGCTCAGAGCAGTGAAAGTTCGTGCAGCGCTAAAGCGTTTGCGGCACATCTAGCTTGCAGAAGCTTGGTTTGGCTCAGAGCACTGAAAGAGCCTAAATGGCCTAAGGAGCCTAAAGAGTCGTAACTGCAGCGGGATAGCAACGCTTTTCTCGACATAATAATATCGTTACAACAAGAAGAATTAAATTGTCCCTTTGCAATTTATGTAAATTGTCGCCTTTCAGAGGACGAATTGCAAAAAGAGCCTCTATATTGCTGTTTGTGACAGCATTGTCCCCATTAGTTATAAAAAAAACAACCAACAAAGTGGGGCTTTTCTGAGCTGTAGAACAAGAGGAAAATACTGTAATGGATTTTTTTGTAACAATGGCTTTTTGCAGCGACAAAGTTTCACAAGAGGCTCATGGAGAGGAGCAGCCATGTTGCGCATTGCGTTAGTAGACGAACACGAGCTTGTTCGCATTGGTTTAAAAACCGTTTTAAAATTATATGATGATTTTCAGGTGGTTGCAGATGTTGCTGATCATAGTCGGATTTGCGTGATTGCGCAAGAGCAGCAGCCCGACTTGGTGTTAATAGACGCAGCTGCATCTGGTGCGCTTGACTCACTTGAGCAATTGCGGCAATGCTATCATGATATTAAGATAGCATTAATGTCAACCAGTTTTTCATTGGATTGCTTATTGCACACATTGTGCGGAAACTCTGATGGTTATTTTCTGAAGAGCGTTTCTCCTAGCGAATTGATTGCTGCTGTGAATTGTATAGCCGCCAATGGAGTTTACATACACTCGACGCTAATGGAAAACTTGCCGCAGCATCTTTTAAAGGCACCCCAGCAAATGGCAGCTGACAAGAAAATGAGCAAAATGGCAAGTAAGAGGATTATGGCACAGCAGCAGTTATCAGAGCAGCTATCAGGGCAGCTATCAGGGCAGCTATCAGAGCAGCTATCAGAGCGCGAACAAGATATCGTTAATCTTTTAGCAAAGGGTTACACTAATCGTGAGGTTTCTGAGCACATGTATCTTTCTGCAAAAACCGTTGAGGCTTACCGAGCGCGTATCTACAACAAACTGGGTGTAAATACGCGCTCTGCTCTGGTTGCCTTTGCTGTTGAGCATGGGCTAGTTGCGTTTTAACTCTGCGCTTTAACTCAGCGTTTGACTATAGCGTCATTAGTTAGCATTAGTTTAGCGTGCTGAGTTTAGTTCTTTGCATCTGCTCGCATGCGCGCTTTGATGCCAGGGTCGTCCTCAAAATTCGCATATACCAATTGCACGTTAAGAACTCCATCAATCGCGGTTAACTCTGTTGCTATCGCGTAAGAGGCGTCAATTGTTGGCGCTTCGATAGTAACAACAAGGCATGTGCCATGCGTCGAGTGAACCTGAACGCCAGGCATCTGCGCCAAATATGTTGTTACATCTTTAAGCGATGCAGCCTTAGTTTCTACAAGAACGCTAGAGATAACCACAGACTCCTCTGCTAAAGATGTCGGCTCAAGCAAGTCTCGAGAGGCGTTCATATTAGCGCTTCTCAATCTTTACAATAGTCTTCTTGTAATCCGGTTCCTTGCTTAGGGGGCAATAGACATCTTCGCAAACAAGATTAATTAGAGTTTCCTCGGCAAAAAATGCCGCAAAGACACGCCCTGCGGGAGGCTGAACTCGCGATGTCACAGAAACCTTAATGTCAACCGAACCATATGCCGAGCTAACTTTTGCCATGTCGCCCTCGCTAAGATTAAGAGCGGCAGCATCATTTGGATTCATGTAGAGAAGTGCTTCGGGCAACGCGTCATTTAATTCCGGAATGCGTCTAGTCATAGAACCAGTGTGCCATTGCTCTAGCAAGCGACCGGTAACAAACCAGAATGGATATTCTTCGTTTGGCTCAAAAGCAGGAGGCTCGTAAGGTCTAAAAACAACCGAAGGTTTACTTGTGGCACTTTTGTAAAAACTGATATTGCCAGCTAGGCCAGCTTTGCCATACATCTGAACACCTAGTTGATCGTAGCCATCTTCTTGTGATCCACCATTGTTAAAACGCCAGCTGGTTCCCAGCCATCTGCCATTTACTTCACGGCAAGGCCAACTTAAGCCATGATTTAAAAGATATTCGTCATAAGGAGCCAACTGTTTGGCCTCCATCTTAAGTTTACTGGGAGTGTATGTGCCATCGTCTGCGCGAGTGCCAAATTTCTCTTCTGCATCTTTGTTAATACTATTGGCGCGGTTATTAAGGTCTGGGTTAGAGAAGGTGCGATACTCTTCCCAAAGTGTTTTGCAAACCTCACGTTGCTCACCAATAAAATCGTCTTTAGCGTTATCCCAGATGAGTCCAAAAAGTTTGGTAAATGCGTCATCGTCGCTGATCTTCTCGCCAGCTAAAACACGTTTGGCAATTTGCACGAAAACCCAAAGATCCCACATTGCATCGCCAGGCGGATCTATGGCTTTTTCGAAGATGGCAGTGCGGCGCTCGGCGTTTCCAAACTGCCCCTCGCGCTCTACCCACAAAGACACCGGAAAAACAACGTCGGCATAATCGCAGGAAAGCGTGGGATAAACTTCATTAACAACAACAAAGGTATCTAAAAGTCCCTTCTTGTCGCCTTTGCCTAAGAAACGGGTTAGGTTAGGCATGCTTACTGCCCAGTTGTTGTAGGCACTCCAGAAGAAGTCATATTTGCCAGATGACATATCGCGGAAAATCTTAACTGTATGTGGACCTGGCTTCTCGATACCATCTAGATAACCCTCTGGCAAATCCCAGACTGCCTCTGAATAGCGACGATGCTGAGCATTGTTAACCACAAGGTCGGCAGGTAAGCGGTGCGAGAATGTACCAACTTCTCTGGCTGTTCCACAGGCTGTAGGTTGGCCGGTAAGCGAGAATGCGCCACAGCCAGGCATAGCGTGTTTGCCACTAAGCAAATGGATGTTATAAATATTGTGATTCATCCAAGTTCCGCGGTTGTGTTGGTTTACGCCCATAGTCCAAAGCGAAAGTATCCTTAGCTTGGGGTCTGCGAAAAGCTTAGCAAGTTCCTCTAAGTCTGATGCCTCAACACCAGAGAGTTGCGCTACGTACTCTAAAGTGTAAGGGGCTAACATGGCAGCATATTCATCAAATGTAATGCCATGAACATCATTAACTTTCTGACCAATATCTGATGCGTCATATCCATCTTCTAAGGCATCGCTAAGGTTTTCTTGTCCGGCTTTAAATTGCAGATGGTCTTTTACAAAGTCTGCATCATAAAGATTATTGCTAACAAGATAGTTTGCTATATAGTTAGCAATTGCCAAATCTGTTCCAGGCTTAAAAATTAGCACTTTATTGGCAGACTTTGATGTCTTGGTGGTAATGGTGCCCAGATCATAATGCTTGACGCTACTATTGTCTTGCATTCGTGCCACTAATCTAGAATAGAGTACGGGATGTGCTTCTGCCATGTTAGCGCCCCAAGTAACAAAGACATCGGCACTGTCTATGTCTGCGTAGCAGTTAGCAGGTTCGTCTGTCTGAAATGTGTTCATTAAAGCTACAACAGCGCTTGCCATACAAAGACGAGCATTGGGGTCTATGTTGTTAGAGAGCAGACCGGCTTTCCAAAATTTAACCAGAGCATAACCTTCAATGATGGGCTGCTGACCGCTGCCCCAAAAAGCCAGACGACTCTTGTCGGTCTTCCAAGTTGCTTTAAGTTTTTCTGCGACAAGGTCTAAAGCTTCTTCCCAAGTGGCTTCGCGTAAGCCATTTTTGGTTCCCTTGCTAGTTTTATCATCGCGAATTAATGGTTTGGTGAGGCGATCTTCACCATAAAGAAGCTTGACTAAATTCATGCCCTTAATGCAATTTGCGCCCTTATTGGTTTGGTTATCGGGGTCACCTGTGACCTCGACTACCGTGCCATCTTTTACGCCCACTAAAACACCGCAGCCTACGCCACAGTAGCGACAGACAGCACTATAGGTTTTTATGCTATCGCTAGAACTAGTACCTGTTGACTCGCTTGTTGGCTTAGGCGCGCAGCCGCTAAGTGAACTTGTCGTTGCAGCGGCACCTGTGGCAACTGCTGTTGCCAACGCCACTGCCGTACTTTTTACAAACTTTCTTCGTGAGAACTTCATGTTACTCTCCTTAAATCATTTTCTGCACCGCATTTTGGCGGCCATGCCTCTGAACTTTGCACTGAATCCCGTAGTTCATGCCCTCATAATTCCGCGCCGAATCTTGAAGAGCATTCCCTCATAATTCTGCGCCGAATCTTGTAGAGCATTCCCTCATAATTCTGCGCCGAATCTTGAAGGCATTGTTCTTTGCATTTATTCAAACAGCAATAATTCTACGCTTGTTTATATTGTTTTAACAGCATAGATTTTGCCTATTTTTATTGGGTTTTTCCCTTATTTTCACTTTAAGGTGATTGTTTCTTGTGATAATGTGGGTGGGGGTGTCGAGGGTGGGGGTGTCTCACAAGTGTCTCATGTGTGTCTCATGTGTGTCTCAAGTGTATCGCGTGTGCATATCTCGTCTTTAACGCACAAGAAAAGGACGGTATCATTACCAAAGACACCGTCCTTCTCAACATAAAAAATTAAATTAGTCGCGTACAGCTAAGCGTATATCATAAACATAAAAACCACAGCTTAGCAAGGTCGTAGCGAGGTCGCGCCCAAGCTTTTAGCGCCAAGCGCCCCAGCGCTCAGCAAAACTTGTTACAACTTAGCAAGGTCGCGACCAAGCAGGTAAGAGAGCGTGCAACAAACGCCGCCCATATTCTGCCCAAACACCACGAAGTTATAGGTAGTCGAGTAAAAGTCGCCTGTCATGATGCCGGTGTTATACAAGCCTTCTATGGGGCTGTCGTCCTCGGCGCAGACTTGCATGTCGGCGTTAGTGCGCAGGCCACCGCAGATGGTTAAAAACGTGCTTGAGCCACCTGGCGTTGTGCATGATGCGTAAAATGGCGGCGTAGATATTGGATGCAAAACCTTGGCATTAACATGAAACTCTTCGTCGTTGCCTTGTTTTGCGTAGCGGTCGTAATCTTCAATTGACTTTTTGGCAGCGGCGATGTTTATGGGGTGATATTTGTTAACCATCTCTAACAATTCGTCGATAGTGTCAGCTTTAAAAGAACTCTGAACGCTAGATCCACCAAAAGGACCAGCGGGTGCATTGGGGTCTACAGGAGCTGCGGCAGTGTCCCACGACTGAATCATTTGCTCAGAAGTTGAGGGCATGATGCCATTTTCGCGGCCAACGTTAACGCCAAAAGCTTCCCACTCGTCTTTGATGTAGGCGTAATCTTGCTGCCAAACAGAGAAAGCGAATTTATCTTTCTGGTTTAGGAGGGCAACGCCACCATGTCCAAAGTTTACCGTCTCGCGCTGGAAACGCTTGCCATCGGCGTTAAGGTTTATGCACCAGCAGTTATCGATGGCGTTATATTGCGGTCCCGGTACGCCCACGTTAATCATTGGCGAGACATTATTTTTCTGCCATGCCGCACCAACCCAAAGTCCCATTTTGTGACCATCACCAGGCAAAAGACCTGTAAAGTTTAGGCCGATATCAAAGTTTGGCGTCTCTTCCCAGTCCCAATTAATGGTGTCTTTGTACATTTTATATGTCCAAGGTGCATACTTTGCCATCATGTCTTTATTTGTAGAGAAGTCACCAGTTGCAAGCACAATGGCCTTGTTGGCAACATATTTTACGTAGCTGCCGTCTTCGCGCCGTGCAACAACTGCCTCTACGCGTCCGCTTTGCCCATTTGGTTTTCCACCGCGAATTAGGTAGAGCGCGCGGGTGTTGTAGTCTATAATGCCGCCGCGCTCTTCGAAGGTGTCGGCATAGGCCTGGGCTTGCAGAGGTGCGCCAAAGAGCGCTCCAAATGGCTGCTCGTCTGTAAAGAAATTGTGCGAAGCCGGAGGAGAATCTAGGATGCCATCGGGATCCCAATAACCAGGTTCCATAGAAACTTTTAGACCCTTAGCAGACATGATATCAATCATCCAGTCCATAGATTCGCCTGAGGCATTGCGCCACTTGCTCCACATCTGTTGATTTTGTTGATAAGCGCCAGAGACATTCTCTACCTTAAAAAGGTGATCCAGCTCTTCAGAATTTGCGTTAATGTCTACACCTAATTGCTTTTGGTAGCTAGAACCCAGTGCCGAGTTTGATCCACCACGGCCAATAGGCATAGATCCTGCCGAGAAAAGACGCACATCGCCGCCCGCTTCCTGACAAGATACCGCGGTGCATAGGCCAGAGGGGCCAGAGCCTACAACTATTATGTCTGCTGTGAAGGTCTCTGCGATTTGACTATCCGGCACAGGCTCATAAGGAACTTCGAAGCTCCATTTCATATCCATCGTGTCTGCGGTTAGTACAGTTTCGCTACTAAGGGTGCTCGTTGCGCTAGTTTGTGGAGACGCGCCTGACGCGCTTGCATCCGGAGTCTTGGGGGCGCAAGCGGTCAGTCCACTGGCTGCTGCTGATGTGGCGGCAACCGCGCCAACAGCAATTGCTCCCTTAAGTAGGTCGCGACGCGAGAGCTTTACATCCTGATTTCGATACCTGAATTGGATGCTCTCATCGTCTGTAGATGTGTTACTGTTAATGATTTCTTCCTCTGTGCTCTTGATGTGCGACTGCTTACTTTTTGTCATCATCTCTCCTTTGTTCTGGTGTTCTTGGCAGCATTTTGCCGCCATTTTTTGGTGAGCTTGGTAGATAATTGCTCTAGACAGTTGCGCCAAAATTAACGTGCAAAGTTTGTCCTGCAAGGTCTTTTGCGCGAAGTCTGGCTTACAAGGTCTGGCATGCAAGTATGCAAGTTTTTGCGCGAAGTCTTTTACCAAGCTTCTCCCTGACAGATGATGATTATAAATGCAGTTGCCATTTTGTGGCTCACATAGTGTAGGTGAAATCGTTATTTTCCACATCATTTTTTAGCTTTTTCTTGCCCTTACATTTTTTATTTCTGGGCTTTTGCAGCGGCATCTTGCATTTTGCACAACTTATATCCTTTGTATAAGTATTTTGGCATAGCAAACAAGAACTCAGGTGGAATCATTGTAAGGATCTTCCAAACCTCTTCTGGGTTAATGTGTACAGCAGAAGGCATTCTTTGTAACAAAAGCGCCTCTAGCACGATATTGCCGTCTTTTACACCCAAGCGTTCAAGGTCTAGCATAGAGACGCCTTTGTCGTCGTAAAATGATGCGCCACTATATTTTGTTTTAAAAAGTGTGGCCAAAAGAGAAAACGCAATAATTAAAACCCCAACGATAATGGCATTTGCGCCAAATCCCATTGCGGTTATTAAAGAAACAATCCCCATCACGATACAAGCCAAACCTATGGCAATTGTAAAATAATTTAGAACGGGCTTGTAATCTTTCTTTCTTACAGCAGTGGCAATTGCTAAGATTAAAATAAGGATGCCAGCTGCCTCGTGCATTGCTAAGCCAATTGTTTCATAGCCAAAGAACAAAGGCGAAACTACGAGCCAAAGTCCAAAGACAGCAAGAAACATATTCAGAAACTTTGCCATGATAAACCCTTTCCTTCGTACTCCTTTTGCAATACTTTTTAGGGTTTGGGATTTGTCATTAAGCATGTCAACCCATTTATGCTAAAGACTCCTTGACAATGCGAAGCGACTTGTTAGGCTCCTCATGCGCAAGTGGCACTAATTGCTGCCTAAATGCGCTCCCAACCCTACCAAAAAAATAAAACCACAAGCATTTTACTATTTAGTTTTACGATCTGCAAGCAAAATTTTGTTAGCCTAATATAACTTTGGCAGTTGGGTATCTGTTCGGTTTCTGTTCAGTTTCTGTTCAGTTTCTGTTCGCGCCCCCATGCGTCATCCTGAGATTGCCGTGGTGGCAATGCTTAAGGCTCTGACGTTTCGGTCTGGCTAACTAGTACCTTTAAGCTCTTGCTTCGCTCGCCTCTAGATGACATGGGGTAGGGCGTTAACAGAAACAGGTGGGATGCGGGTGTGGTGTTTAGTGCAGGCGTGCGTAGATTGTGGGTGCATTTAGTACGTTTGGGTGGGCGAACGCAGTTTGTTGGTGCATTTATCTGTTTGGGCGGGCGACCGAAGGTCGCCCCTACAAGGACGTTCCAATGTGGGCGCCCATATGGCGGGCGGATGATATCCGCCCCTACGAACGACGCACGCAGCGGCAACCTTGTGAAGCCGTTTTGTTCGGGTAAACTTTTAAGCCATTTTGGGCGGGCGACCGAAGGTCGCCCCTACAAGGACGCTCCAATGCGGTCGCCCATATGGCGGGCGGATGATATCCGCCCCTACGAACGACGTGTGCAGAGGCGACATGGCGAAGTCGCTTTGTAGGGGCGAACTGTGTTCGCCAGCACGTACAAGGACGTTCCAATGCGGGCGCCCATAGGGCGGGCGGATGATATCCGCCCCTACGAACGACGCACGCAGCGGCAACCTTGTGAAGCCGTTTTGTTCGGGTAAACTTTTAAGCCATTTTGTACGGGCGACCGAAGGTCGCCCCTACAAGGACGTTCCAATGCGGTCGCCCATATGGCGGGCGGATGATATCCGCCCCTACGAACGACGTGTGCAGAGGCGACATGGCGAAGCCATTTTGTAGGGGCGAACTGTGTTCGCCCGTGTGGGTACAATCTTGTGAAGTCGTTTTGTAGGGGCGAACTGTGTTCGCCCGCCGTAGGGACGGCAAGTCGTTCGCCCGCCGCAGACCTTGTAATCGGTCACCTGCCAAAAAGCGAACAAATGTTCGATTGTGGATGCGCAAAAGACGCACAATAGGTGCATTAAAGTTAACAATCTCTTATAAGCCAAAGGCGTCGCAGCATTTCGTCAGGATGGAGTATAAATATGCTCCAATGGCTTGTCTCGCTAAACTTTAAAGCAGGAATTCGCTGCCGCTGATTGTGGTCATAGATATGGCGTTAGTGCTGCAAACAGAAAGGCATCTGCCACAACCTACGCAGTAAAGACTGTCACAGTCTATGTAATATTGTGGTAACGGTTGGCTGTCATCAACATCGTCGTCTATAGTAATCTCTGAAAGGCGGCGAGCATGTACGGCACAGACGTCTATGCAGCTACCGCAGAGCGAACAAAGTGTTAAGTCTGTAGCGCTAACAGTAAGCGTGACGGCGTCTGCGCGCTTGGGGTTTCTTCCTAAGGCATCTACAAGGATATAGCGAGAAGGAACAACAATTCCCCTTGGAACAGTTTTTAGAGCTGCCGCTCCCGCTGCGCCGGTTGCGCCCGCCTTGTTAATCGCGCCTGCTAATCCTGCTAAGGTGCCGTTTTTTATGCCGTTAGCCCCGCCAGCCCCGTTTGCCCCGCCAGATCCACTTGCCGCCGTTAAGCTGGCTCCCAAACGCGTTCTTTTGTATGCCAGTTTACGATCGCGCTTCGCCTGCACTTCTATTAAGGCGCGATTTTCGTTGTTGCCCACCTCATCCCAGGTATTTTTCAGGCTCTTAAAAATTCCCGTTAGAGCATCGCGCCTATCTGCAGGGCGATGCACAGAGTCTAAAACGCCTTTTAATGACAAGTCTGGTTGCGTTGGCAGTTCACTTGTATCAACAAAAATTCCAACAGTCTTGCCAGACCAAAGTTCTGCTGTCCCAATAGCTTGCTCAAACAACTCCTCAACATTATTCTTAGCGTTTGCTGCACAGGCAGCGCATTGGGCAAATGGTAATAGTATGCTAGCATATTCTAATGCTGTTATTTCGATTTCGTTAAGAAGTGAAAACCAGACTTCTGCTCCAAGCATGCAGAGACAAGGAACGATGAAAATTTGTTCTTTAAGTGCATCTGGTACCTTTGCAAGCTGAGTTTGCGAACAGGTAACAATAAGAT
Organism: Coriobacteriales bacterium; assembly: GCA_031256715.1. Lineage (GTDB taxonomy): Bacteria > Actinomycetota > Coriobacteriia > Coriobacteriales > UBA8131 > JAIRQA01. Next base: position 20,831 of record JAIRQA010000125.1, read on the forward strand.
GCTCGCGATCTAAAGTGGCATCTAGTAGCTTGCGATTGATGTCCTGAATGGTCTGGCGCGTGCAAGACAAGGCACACATTGGACACATGCCCAGGCAGGCTCCACAACGAATGCAGTCATTGGCGACAACTAACGAATGCTCTTTGGCGGTGATGGCACCTACCGGACAGCCAGCGATGCAGATGTCGCATTCTGAGGGATGTGGCGCAAAGCGCTGACACATAGAAGACACGGCCATTGCCTTGCCTGCGCCGAAGTCGGCGGTCGTGGTAGCGCTGCTTGTCTTTAAGTCGGCGGTCGCGGTAGCGCTGCCGCTCGCAGCATGCTCAACGCCCGCGGTCGCGCTGCCGCTCGCAGCATGATCGGCGGTCGCACCGGCGCTGCCATTTGTTGTCTTGTTTGCGATTACGTTACTATCTGTCATGAAAACAGTATACTATTACCATGCATAAATTAGAAAGCGAAATTCAGTCACAGCAGCAAGCTGCTGAGTCACCAACCACAGGCAGTCGGTTTGAGCGCTTCTGCGCTATCATTGCGCGCTTGCGTGCACCTGGAGGTTGTCCATGGGATGCTCAGCAAACGCACGCCAGCATAGCTCGTAATCTTATAGAAGAGTCGCACGAAGCTTTAGATGCAATCGAGCATAATAATATAATAGCATTGCGCGAAGAGCTTGGCGATGTTTTATTGCAGGTGGTGTTTCAGTCATGCATTGCTGCAGAAGCTGACGAATTTAAGATAAGCGATGTTTTAGACGATATCATCAACAAAATGATACGCAGGCATCCACATGTTTTTGGTGCAGAAGAGTCGCTTGCGGCGCTAATGACTTTGGGCGAGTCGGCACATTTTTCTGCTGAACAAATGCAACAAATCGCTGACATTCACGAAAGTCGCGACGCCGGCGACGTCTTAGACCTTTGGGATCAGATTAAACTTGTAGAGAAACAAGCAAGATTTGCGCTGCGCAATGCTCATAGTTTGGCAGAAAGCGATAGAGTAGATGGTCTGGCTGCCAACACAAACGCCTCCGCCAGTCTAACCCCCACAAAAAATGGGCTTTTAGATGGTGTTCCGCGTTCGCTCCCTGCCTTAATGCAGGCTCAGGATATCTCGCGCAAAGCTGTGTCTGCTGGCTTTGAGTGGCCAAACCAAGACGCAATCTGGAAGCAAGTTTATTCCGAGATTGACGAGTTTACCGCCGAAGACATTGGCAGCGATGCCGCCGCTGAGGAGTTTGGCGATGTGCTTTTCTCGTTGGTAAATATTGCGCGTGTTAATGGCATAGATGCCGAAACCGCACTACGCAAAAGTTGCGCAAAATTTAGACATCGGTGGGCGCTTATGGAGCAATACGCTTTAAACGAAGGCAAGACGATAGAGCAATATATGGTTTTAGAACAAGAACAGTTTTGGCAAAAAGCTAAGAAAGAGAGTTTAGAAAGGCAGGCACAATGAGCACCATAGTAGATGTTTACGGTCGCGAGATATTAGACTCACGCGGTAATCCCACAGTAGAGGTAGAGGTCGTTTTAGACGATGGATCTTTTGGTCGTGCGGCTGTTCCCTCTGGAGCAAGCACCGGAGCTTTCGAGGCTTGCGAACTTCGCGACGCAGACATGCCCCGCTATTTTGGCAAAGGCGTTGCCACTGCAGTAGAGTATGTTTGTGGAGAGATCACCGAGGCACTTGTTGGCATGGATGCAACAGACCAGCGAGCCATAGATGCCGAGCTTATTGCCTTAGATGGCACGCCTAACAAGTCTAAGCTTGGTGCTAACGCCATTTTGGGCGCATCATTGGCCACTGCAAAGGCGGCAGCAGAAAGCACCGAGCTTACACTATACAGTTACCTTGGTGGTGTTAATGCGAACACCTTGCCGGTTCCCATGATGAATGTGCTTAATGGCGGTGTTCATGCCGACAACAACGTCGATTTTCAGGAGTACATGATTATGCCTGTGGGCGCGCCTACCTTGGCAGAGGCAGTGCGCTGGTGCGCCGAAATTTATCACACATTAAAAAAGGTGTTAAAGGAACGCGACCTATCTACTGCCGTAGGCGACGAAGGCGGCTTTGCGCCCAACTTAAAGAATAACGAGGAGCCCCTGTTGCTACTTACAGAGGCGTGCCATCGCGCTGGCTATGAGGCTGGCGAGCATATTATGTTTGCCATGGACCCGGCATCAACAGAATTTTATGACGCCAAACGTGGCTGCTATGTTTTGGCAGGGGAGGGACGTGAGCTTAGCTCAGATCAGATGGTAGAATATTGGGCAAATCTTGTTGAGAAGTACCCCATCGTCTCGCTTGAAGACGGCATGGCAGAAGAAGACTGGACAGGCTGGAAGCTTTTAACTGATCGTATTGGCGACAAGGTACAACTGGTGGGTGACGACCTTTTTGTAACCAACAAAGAACGTCTGAAGTTAGGCATTGAGCGTGGGGTGGCAAACTCTATTCTTATTAAGCTTAACCAAATTGGCTCATTAACAGAAACCTTAGAGACAATTGAAGTTGCCAAGCGTGCTGGCTATACATGTGTAATTTCGCATCGTTCTGGCGAGACCGAAGATGTAACCATTGCCGATTTAGCGGTTGCCACAAATGCCGGGCAGATTAAGACAGGTGCGCCTGCGCGCTCAGACCGCGTTGCCAAATACAATCAGCTTATTCGCATCGAAGAAGAATTGGCAGATAGCGGCGAATATGCTGGCAGAAGCGCATTTTATAATTTGCGATAAATCTATGTCTTTTTAGGAAGCAGGGTTTTTTATAGCGAGCATTGTTGCGTCTATAAACATAAGCAATGAGAGTTGTTGTACTTATAAGCATAAGCAGCAAGAGTTGTTATGCTTTTAAATATAAGCAACGAGCGCAATTGTACTTATCAACATAATTAAAAAAAATGAGGAGAGCGAAAAAGTTGTCATTTGAGACCTACCTAAAAGAAAACTCTGAACGTATAGATGCTGCCATTGCATCGTATTTTGAGCTCAGCGATGTTGCTGATGTTAATCGCTACTTATATGAGCCACTTGCTGCCTATAGCGCCAACGGAGGCAAAAGGCATCGCCCTTTAATTTGTGAGCTAGCCTGTGCAGCCGTTGGCTCTGACCCTTCGCGTGCCCGCAACTCGGCGGCGGCAATTGAGCATTTTCATACTGCCGCGCTTATTCATGACGACATTGCCGATGAATCTAAGATGCGTCGTGGCGTTCCCTGCATGCATCTTACTCAGGGCGAGGGCTTGGCAATTAATGCCGGCGATTTGGCTTTGTCTTCTGTCACAGGAACTGTGCTTGCCGATGCCACTTTAGACGATAAGACCAAGTTGCGCGTGCTTGAGGAGTTGGTGCATATGACGACGCGCACCATAGAGGGGCAGGCCTTAGATATTGGTTGGGCGCGTGATGGTCGTTTTGACCTTAATATAGAGGACTATCTGGCGATGGCAACGCGCAAGACGGCTTATTATTCTGGGGGGACGCCCTTGGCTGTTGGGGCGATTTGCGGTGGTGGCACAGAAGAGCAGGTTGAGGCGCTGCGCGGCTTTGGTATGGCTTGCGGATTGGCGTTTCAGATTCAGGATGACATCTTAAACCTTGTGGGTGCGCAAGAATCTACGCGTAAGGATTTTCGGTCTGATATAACCGAGGGCAAACGCACGCTTATTGCGGTGCATGCTATTACGCACTCTTTGCAAGGAGACGAGCTTGCTACAATACTAGCATCACATACTACTGCGCCAACAATGCTTTCTATTGCTGTAGATATTATGCAAGAAGCTGGCTCTATAGATTTTGCTCGAGATTACGCTATTGGCTTAGTAAATAGGGCAAAGTCTAAACTAACAGAGATGTTGGAGCCATCCCAACCCCGTGATTTGTTGCTCTCGATGGCGGACTTCTTTATCTCTAGAATGAGTTAAGCGACTGGCTGAACAAGTTTTCAGAATCTCTAGTTGTAGACTCTGGAGATTGCGGGTCAAGCCCGCAATGACAATCCTGAATGTCATTCTGAACTTGATTCAGAATCTCAAGCTACGAGTCAGGAGATTGCGGGTCAAGCCCGCAATGCCAGGGTAGCCCGTGTGGGACGCGCCCGAACGTCATTCTGAACTTGTTTCAGAATCTAAAACAGCATGTTGGGAGATTGCGGGTCAAGCCCGCAATGACAGGGTAGCCCGCGCGGGACAAGCTTGTACGTCGCTGCAGACCTTGTACGTGTGGGGCGAGTTGCAAAGTTTTGCACAGGTTGCCGTTGTTCACGCGGGCGACCGAAGGTCGCCCCTACAATTAATATGTTAGTAATGGTGAACTTTTTACGCAACCGTGGCTGCAATTACAAAGCATGAGATCTTGTTCAGTCTAGTCTTTCTATGCGATTACAAGCAGATGCGACAGCAGGATCGTGGGTGACAATGATGATTGTTTTCCCGCTTGCGTTAAAATTCTTTAGAATGCCGATAACCTCATCACGATTCTTGTCATCTAAAGATCCCGTTGGCTCATCTGCCAGCAACAACTTTCCAGGTTTAAGTAAACACCGAGCCAGAGAAACACGCTGTTGTTCGCCCCCAGAAAGCTCGAATACTTTTGCATCTAAGTAGTCTTTAAGCCCAACTTTACAAAGTGCATTTTGCATTGCTGATAACTTCTCTTTTGGTGTTTGCTTAATGTGATGTGTTGCCATTTCTAGATTGTCTTTAACAGACCTGTCATCGACAAGAGCGAAATTCTGAAAAAGATAGCATATCTCATCGCGTATGAGTTTTTGTGCTGCTCTGCTGTCAACCTTTGGGGCAGCTTTGCCAAAAATAGTGTAGGTTCCCGCATCAAATGGCTCTAAGAGTCCCAGAATATTTAGCAGGGTAGACTTTCCGCAGCCAGAATGGCCACACAAAGCTATTATGTCATTTTCCTCTACTTCAAGATTAAAATCTTTAAGGATCTCATGCCTGCCATACGATTTTCTAATGTTGCTTAAACTTAAGATTATATCTGACATATCAATCAAGCACCTTTCAGTTGGTTTGAAAAATTACGTTTTTCTAATCGCGAAATTACAAATGCTGCGACAACTACATCTGCGGCTGCAGAAACAAGAAGCAGCAGAAGCGCAACTAGATTGTTAGAGAATAGATATGCAAAAAGAAGCGCCAAAATATTAACAGATAAAAGGACGGTCGCTTCTATTGCGTAGCGTTTATAAAATGGAATCGCATGCAGCTTTGCTACTAACAACCAGCGGCGCTTTGCCATAATTAGTATCTGCACCAAAAAAATGCTGGCGGCCATGCTAGCAAAGAAAAGAGCGATGTAGGCAGCGAATAAAGTTGTAATTACGCCTTGTAGCTTGCTTATTTGTTCAGCCATAACATTTTTTACTGTGTCAAAGCGAATGTCATTGTTCGCAACCGCGCTTTTCTTTAAGTCGTTATCTAGTGCCACCATATCTGTATTTGCGGGAAGTTTTATTGGATTGCTTATCCCGGTAATTCCCAAACTTGCTAGCGTATTGTTGCTAACGTTGCCTTCGGTAATTACTTCGATAACAGGACTTTGTAAGTAATTTCCTGTGCTTGCGTCAGCTTGTGAGCTACTAATGTAAAAAGTAAAGATGCTATTAGAGTCTTGATAGTAATATATCTTTGGCTTTTGGCTTCCGGTATTGTCGCTAGCGCCAAACGGAGAATACATGCCTAGGAGCGTTTCAAGAGCAGCTTCACTTTCTGTAATTTTGCTTGCCGGAATTAGCACAACGGGTGCAGTTTCATCTTCGTTTACAATGATCTTATTACTGTTAACATCAAATATGGTATAGGATTGCAAATAATTTGGGTTAACTATAAGACGTGCAGGCAAATCCTTGCCGCTTGTGCTGCTACCAGCTGGAATACTATCGTAGCCTTCTGAATATATTGCACCGTAATTTTTGTTTAAGAGCGGATAGATACTAATAATATTTTCTCTGCCTTGTCTGCCATTATTGTTAACCATGTCGTCAAAATCATCTTTGGTCTGAGTAAAGGAATTTATGACGTACAAATCACCTTGGTTAAGTAATTCCTGATGGGTTTGTATTTGCGTCATGTAAGCTGTAAGGGAGGGGGCTATAATTAGTGTGAACACAATTAGCATTACGACATAGCCTAATTTCGTGATGCTTGCAATTGCAAAAAAGGGACGCAATGACATCGAGTCCTTAAGCACTGATGATGTCTTTTTGCTATTAACGAGTAAAAGCAATAAAGATGTTAGGCAGATAAAGACAATTAGGGCAACAATCTGAACAAGAATCAAACCAAAAAGGAAATCTAAGGAGTAGGAGGATACAAAACATAGCAAGCCGATATCAAATATAGCAATGGTTGCGCAAAACACAAGTGGTATGCCTTTAAGATATCCTTTCCAAATGCTAAAGCTGGACCACCCCAATAGCGATTGAACGCCGATTTCCTTTGCCCTTCGTATTGGAACACTGGCAATAAATAGACAAAAAATTAAGCCTATAAAAACAAGTGCGGCAATGCCAAATTCACCAATTCCGCTACTTTGGATTACCTTAAAAGATGTTTTCTGAGTTAGCGCGTTTACATCTATTGTAAAATAATCGCTAATTTTCGTTAGCAACGCTTGTTCGTTAAAGGATTCTGTAGAGATTAAGCGATAGGTGCCATTTACTATGCCCTTTTTATCGTAATAAGCGCTTAAGCTGTTTATGGATACCTTATGGTTGCCCATAAACTCATAAAGACCGCCAACCTGATGCGAATCATTACTGTTGTAACTTGCTAAAAATTCATTATCGTCCTGAATGAATCTGCCATCTGTAAGACCAATGTAATTTACGGGATAAAGATTGTTAACGAAAATGCCTGAATAGATGGTTTCGGGTGCATCGTCATAAGCTTCTGTAACTTTAACGATTGAGACATTGCATTCGCTACTTAATTTTCTAAAAAATGAAAGTGCTTGACTTGTAGACACACTAGTGTCTTTGATGTAAAACTCAGTTGTGTATTTTGTGTTTCCCAGAGCACTTATGCGTATAGCATCATTGTAATCGTAAAAGAAAGTATAAGATATAGCTGCGATAATAACGCTGATAATCAGCACTAATTTTAGAGGGATTTTATCCATTTGGGCCTCCTGTATAGGGCAGTCCTCGCCATAAAAATGACAAGGACTGCTTTAATACGACTGATAGATAGCAGCCGCGACAGTCACTTCTCAAAAATAGATAGCCGCGACAGTCACTTCTCAAAAAGATTAGACGCTTTTTTTAGCTCATTAATGATGGGGATGGCCTGTGGACAAGCGCTTTCGCAGGCGCCGCAGGCAATGCAAGATGCAGCTCCATTAAGATGACTCATTTTTGTTTGCCACATATACTCGAATGCGGCAGACTGTTTGCGGGTTTCTCCAAAGCGTAAAACCAGATTTAGAGCCTCGAAGATGCCTGGTATTGCAACATTTTCTGGACAGCTTTTCATGCAATACTCGCAGGATGTACAGGGAACAACGGGGACTTTTTCTAACTCTGCTTGCACGGCTGCAATTACCGCTTGTTCGTTGGCATTAAGCGGTGCGAGGTTAGTAAAGGTGGCAATATTATCGCGCATTTGCTCTAAGTTAGACATGCCACTAAGAATTGTGATAAGACCATTAAGCGAGGCAACATAGCGCAGCGCCCAGCTTGCAGCTGAAGACGCGGGGTTTGCTTTGAGCAACAATTCACTGGCAGCTTGAGGCAAATCTGCTAGGCTTCCGCCCTTTACAGGCTCCATGGCAATGATGGGTTTGTTGTGCGCTTGCGCGACCTCTAAGTTTGCCTTGCATTGTATAGAATGGCTTTCCCAGTCTGCGTAGTTTAGTTGCAATTGCACGAATTCTACTTCCGGATGCTCGCAAAGAATAACCTCTAGCTCGTCGGCTTTGCCATGCGAAGACAGTCCTACATGTTTAATAAGACCTTCTTGCTTGCGCTCTTGCAAAAACTCCCAGATGTTAAAGCGGCTAAAATACTCGGTGCGAAGTGCTCCTAAGTTGTGCGCAAGGTAATAGTCAAAGTATCCAGCGCCTGTACGTTCTAGCGAGGTGTAAAACATCGCTTTGGCTTCGTCTGCTGTTTCTGCGCGCCACGCCGGAAGTTTGGTTGCTAGCTTAAAGCTGGCGCGTGGATGGCGATCTACAAGTGCAATTTTGGTGGCGGCTTCTGAATCTTCGTAGCCGTAGGCCGTGTCGAAGTATGTAAAGCCAGACTGAAGAAAGAGATCTGTCATTTGTTGGAATTGCTCTATGTCTATTTTGCCATCTATGCGTGGTAGACGCATTAGACCGAATCCAAGCTTGGGTATGTCTTTACCAAGATAATTATTGAAGTCCATGATACTAACTTCCTTCCTCCTTGTGCTTGTAAATGCTTCATTTATTGTAGCTTAATTTTATGCCTTTTGTGTTGACAAGCTTATCAAAAAGAAGTAAAGTGGATTTAGCAATAAAGTTAGATAAAGCTAACTTTAGCACCTGTGGGCAAAGCACATTGCCATAGCTTGCTATAGCTTGCCATAGCCTAAAACGTTGGTATGCAGAAACGCTGGTCTGCAAAAACGCGCTTCTGTACTTTTAGGAACATTGTACTTTTAGGAACATTGTACTTTAAAGAACATTGTACTTTTAAGAACACTGTACTCTAAAGCGTATTGCGCTCAAAAGCGCCGGCACGTACTGGCACATACTGGCAAGCGCCGGCACGTACTGGCACATACTGGCAAGTGCCGGCACGTACTGGCACATACTGGCAAGTGCCGGCAAGTACTGGCTCGTACTGGCAAGTACCAGCACGAAAAAACGAAGAAGGGACAGACAATGTTAGAAATTAAGGGTTTACGAAAAGCATATGGCAGCGACAAAGCCAAGATTGAGGTGCTTAGAGGTATAGATTTAAAGATTGACAAAGGCGAGCTTTGCGTTTTGTTAGGACCATCAGGATCTGGTAAATCTTCTTTGTTAAACATAATTGGAGGTATCGAGCAAGGCGACGATGGTAGTGTTGTTGTTGCCAAAAAAGATATTTTACGCATGAATAAAAAAGAGTTGGCGCAGTATCGCAGGGAACAACTTGGGTTTGTTTTTCAGTTTTACAATTTAGTGCCGGATCTAACTCTAAAAGAAAACATAGAAGTTGGTGCCTATCTTAGCAATATGCCGCTTGGCTTAGAAGAACTGATTCAAACGCTGGGGCTCGCACAACACACAAGCAAGTTTCCCACTCAACTTTCTGGGGGACAACAGCAGCGCTGTGCTATTGGTAGAGCGGTAATAAAAAACCCCGGACTTCTGCTTTGCGATGAGCCCACAGGAGCCTTAGATTATGCTGCCTCTAAAGACATCTTGCAGTTAATAGAGGACATCCACAAGCGCTATGGCACAACAATTCTTATTGTTACTCATAATGAGGCGATTAAGGCAATGGCAACTCGTGTAATTAAGCTGCACGATGGACAGATTCGCGACGACTACATTAATGAGTGCCCGCTTGCCGCCGCCAGTGTAGATTGGTAATCAAACGACATGAAAAACACCACTAAAAACAACACGAAGAGCGACACGAAAAGCGACACGAAAAGCGACATAAGAGACCTTGCGAAAAAGAACACAAGAAACAACACGAAAAGCGACATAAGAGACCTCAAAAAAAGCAACGCGAAAAGCAACGCGAAAAGCAGCACGAAAAACGCTATAAAAAATCCGATCAGCAAAAGAATTGTAAGACAACTTAAGCATAATATAGGACGTTATCTAGCAATTTCTGCAATATTCATTGTTATGATAACTGTTGTTGGTGGCTTTTTAGTGGCAGCAAATGGCAACAAGCGCGGCTTAGAAGAAGCAATAATCAGTTGCTTGCAAGAGGATGGCGAATTTGCAACTAGCGAGCGCCTAAGTGCAGATGCTAAAAATAATGTTGAGAAGTTGGGCGTTGAACTTTTTACCAACGACTACCTAGAATACGAATATGACAGCGCAAATACCTTACGAGTTTTTGCGAATCGCGAAGAAATTAACCTTGCCAAACTACATGAAGGAAGACTTGCACAAAATGAAAACGAGATAGCAATAGACTCGCTTTACGCACAAAATAACAATCTGGCTATAGACGACACCTTTACCATAGATGGCGTTAGCTATAAAATTACTGGTCTAGTTTGGCTGCCAGACTACACATCATTATTTAAAAACAACACAGATTTAGCAATGGATGCAAAACACTTTGGGACCGCATTGGTCGCCACAAAGGCTTTCGCTAAGTTTGCCGCCGAGCGCGTTACAATTAATTATGCTTGGCGCAATAGCGACCGCAATCTAAGCGACGATCAGCAGTTTAACCTTACCCAAGACATAAAGGACACTCTAATTAAAGACGGCGTGAGGCTAACCGCCTTCATGCGCTCTGCCAATAATCAGGCAATAGCCTATGTCGCAGATGATTTAGGGACAGATGTTCCCATGATGTATGGGTTTCTGATTGTCATGATGCTCATATTATCCTTTGTCATTGCGATTATAACTTCGCACACGATAGCTGCCGAGGCAGGCAGCATAGGCGCACTTGCAGCAACAGGCATGCGCCGAGGCGAGCTTTTGCGACACTATCTGGCCCGCCTTTATTGGTCATGCTAGCCAGTGGCATCGTTGGTAGTGTTATCTGCGCCACATTGTCTTATCGCCTCTTCAATGACATCTATCATACATCTTATAGTCTCCCACCAATCGCAAGTTTGTGGGACACAGAAAGCTTGCTTACGGTAGTTCTTCTCCCCATTGCTAGCATGCTAGTAATCTGCGGTATCCTTTTGTTTAGAAAACTCTCGCTGATGCCTGTGCGCTTCTTGCGTGGCGAGTTGCGTCTGGGGCGTAGCACTAGGGGCGCACACAGCCGTAAGGCCATGCGTTTGCCGGCAGTCACGTTTTTTAAGCGCTTTCAGATGCGGGTTTTAATTGGCAACAAAGGCAGCTACATCCTGCTTTTTTTAGGTATATTGCTTGCAAACTTTATTCTTATGATGGGATTAATACTAGGCCCGTCACTTGAAAAATATGTTACTGATATTCAGCAAGACGCGGTGGCCGAATATCAATATGTGCTTAAAGCGCCAACGAACTTGAAGAACAATGATAATGTAGAGAAGTACGCGATTCGTTCTATGGAGTTTACTGCGCCAAGCGGGCAAGATTTTGAGGTCTCGATGTTGGGGCTTGTTAAGGACAGCAGCTTTTTGCCTGACGCGAATCTGCGTGGTGATACGATTTTGGCGTCGGAAAGTTTCTGGAAGAAATTTAAGCTGCAAGAGGGCGATAAGGTTTTAATAAAAGATGGTGTGACTAATAAGACCTATGAAGTAGAAGTTGATGGTAGTTATCCATATGCTGCCGGATTTTCGTTGCTCATGTTAATAGACGATATGAATGCGTTGTTAGACAATGACAGCGATTATTTTAATGGCTATTTTGCGCGCCAAAAATTAGACATAAACGAAGATTTTGTGGCCACGATAATAACTCCTGAGGTGCTAAGAGGAGGTGGGGAGCAAATGTTAAGCATGTTTGACAAGATGATTGGCATCTGCCTTTTTGCCTCTGTAGTTGTGCATCTTGTGTTGTCGTTGTTATTAACCAAACTTGTTTTAGATAAAAACGCCCACAATATTGCGCTAATGAAAATCTTTGGTTATAGAACAGCTGAGCTTAGGCGTATATTCATTAACGCTAACACAGTGGTTGTGGTAGTTTCGTTAATTGTGACATTGCCGCTGGTAGATATTGGCGTTGTGACAATGTATCAGGAGTTTATGATGTCTAAGATGAGTGGCTACCTGCAAATGCAGTCGCAATGGTGGATGTATTTAGTTATTGTCGCAATTGGTCTTTTGTGTTATTTACTAGTTACACTATTGCAGATTCGTAGGTTAGACAAGTTAGATATGGGCGCCGCCTTAAAAGTTGCCGAGTAGCTGCGAAGTAGCGTGGAAGTTGTGGAGAAGTGCTAGCATTGCTGGGATTCACAGCGAGAAAGTTGCGTGCAAGTAGCTAGGAAGTAGCGTGCAAGTAGCGTGCAAGTTGTGGAGAAGTGCTAGGAAGTTGCGTGCAAGTTGTGGAGAAGTGCTAGTGTTCTAGAAAATTATTCATTAGCGACTTTGAAGAATTTCTTGATAGTGGTCAAGGAGAATGCCCTGTAAGATGTCAGTTTCGCTTACCGTCATCTTGGTTAAGTTAGCGGCGTGCATAGTCTGTTGCAAGATGAGTAGGCCGCCAATGATAATGCCAGCGCGTTTGGGATGAAGACCAACAACTTGCTTGCGCTTGGCAAGTGGCAAGCTAGAAAGGTGTGCGATTATACTATCTAGCTCGCATATACTTATGCTAGCACCATGCACTTTTTTAGAATCGTATGGTTCTAGTGCGTCGCGTATGGTAATAGCAGATGTGGCCGAGCCGGCAACAGCAAACATGCGCTTTGGCGCTTGGTGTTTGATGGCTTTATGCTGAGGCGTTTGAGAAAAACTATTAAAGAATGGCAAGATCTGTTCTGCCACCCACTGTGTTGCCAAAGCGCGTTCGCTTGCGCTTGGTGGGTCTTCGCGCAAGAAGAGGTCTGTAAGTTTGCGGCTGCCAAATGGGAAAGAGTGCGCCGCAAAGACACTTGGTTGTTGTGGTTTAGTTAGAGTAGCACTTAAACATTGTGCTTCGGGAAAGTTTTCGCTGGGTTGTCTCGCTTCGGGAAAGCTGTGCTGCCGCGCGCCAGTCAGTTGAGCACCAATGATAACTTCCGATGAACCACCACCCACATCTACACTCATTAAGGGCTCGTCGTTTATTTCTAGGGAATTAAAGCCGCTTAGAGTGCCTGCAAAGGAAAGCTCCGCTTCGCGCTTACCCGAAATGATGCTAACATCTACTCCAAAGTTGGCAAGTGCGGCAATGACATCCGCGCTATTTATGGCATCGCGCATGGCGGCGGTTGCAACTGCAAGAACAGGAATGCTACGCGTTATACCTGTGTCACTTGCGAGAATAGGAAAACCCTGCGCCATGCCCGCGTCGCATGCGAGAACGGGAAAACCCTGCGTCACGCCCGCGTCGCTTGCTAGAACGGGAAAACCCTGCGTTATGCCCGCGTCACTTGCGAGAATAGGAAAGCCCTGCGTCATGTTTTCATTGGCAGGAATAGAGCATGCGGATTCATGTGTTTTGGCAATGATATCGTTAAACTCGCAAACAGCACTACATATGCGCGAGATGGCAGCATCAGAGATGCGTCCGGTTAAAGCTAAGCCCTCGCCCATATCTGTGATGATGGTCTTGCGCGCAAGCGTTTGAATTTCTAAGTGGTTGTCGCATGTGCTAGCGAGCTCGCTGTTTTTCTCGACATTTTTCTTACTATTATTTTTAACGGCAAAATCGCATGTGCGACTGTTAGGCGTGCGCCCGCTAGTGAAGCCGGCATCATCTTTGTTTGCACAACTCGCCGTGTGCCCATTAGCAGAATCGTTAGGCCGTGAGACAATTTTGCCAATTAACAAACGCGAAGTTACAGTACCAAAATCTATTGCTGCTAGTATCATAGTATGCTAGCACCGTGCCTTAATATCATACCGCGACTTAATATCCTACCGAGCCTTAATATCCTACCGCGACTTAATATCGTACCGGGCCTTAATATCATACGATTCGCTAGCGCTTGCGTCGGCTGCACTTTTTTAACCAAATGGGTCGTAGGGTTTTTCTGGCGGCTCTGGCTTTGGAACAGCGAAGAAAGCATCAAGAAAGTCTGTCCACCAGCGAGCCTCTTCGGCAAGTTCTGTTTTGTTCGCGGCGGCACCCTGAGCGACATCTGGCGGAAGCACTGTAGATGACGTCTCTAAAGGCAAGCCCGTAATGTTCACAGCCTGCTCGCCGGCTTTTGTCCAGCCAAAAAGACGCGCTCTGTCCTCTATTCCCTCTGGAGTCTTTAGCATAGCAATCTGCTCCTCAATTTTTTCATTGCGAGCATTAACGGCGTCTAATTCGTTTTGCAGGCTATTAACCTTTACAGAGGCAATATAGTAGTCGCGCGCCGCAGGGTAAAGCGCATAAAAGGCAAAGGCTATACAAAGCGAAACCCCGCACACAATAATCAGCGAGCTTAATGCCATGCGAATGCGCCGCTGCCGTGGCTTGGCACGCTTAGTTTTACTCTCTTCACTTTGTTCTTCGGGCTTAATTTGTTCTGTTCGCTTAAAAATCTTCACTGCAACTTTAACTCTCTAGCGTCTCTATCTTAGGTTTAAGGATACCATAGCTTCCATCTTTGCGTCGGTACAAGACATTAAAGAGGCCATCGACATCATTAATATATGCAAAGAAGTCGTGACCCAAAAGGTCTATATGAATCAGAGCTTCTTCCTCTGTAAGGGCTTCAAGCTCGATCTCTTTTACGCGCACAATCTTGCTTTCGTCTTCTACATCTACGACATGTTCTAAGACACCGCCAGCGGCAGAGCCATTAGAGTTTGCACCTGCGAAACCGGAGCCACCGCTAAGCGTGCCATTAATAGCGGCAGTTTCTAAGTCATCAGGAACAAGCGCGTCAGCAGGTAAAATCTCTGTGAGTTTGGGAGCATGCTGGCGCTTCTCTAAAACTTTTGTCTTATATTTTCGCAGTTGACGTTCAACCTTTGCCGCCGCAACATCTATGGCTGCGTACATGTCCTCCTCGGCCTCTTCTGTGCGAATGATGTGACCTTTAGTGAACAACGTAATCTCGGCTACGGCTGGTTTGGGATTGGCGGGGTTTTTCTCTTTGCGCAACACTACCTCGGCGCTCATTGGCGAAATCTGAAACACCTTAACAGAGTTGCCAACCTTTTCTTTAACATAAGCTCGTAGTGCATCACTTACAGACATCTTGCGACCAGTAACTATAATATCCATTTCTGCCCACTTCCTTTAGGGGATACGTAAACTATAAGCATACCAAAATTGCGATAATTTTTATGTTGAGAAAAGACACTTCGTTACTGTGCGGGCATTCTTGTGAAGGAATTCTTGTGCGTGCCTTCTTGTGCGGATGTCCTTGTGAGGGCTTTCTGGGTGTCATGAAGAATTTGTGCTGCCGCAGGGCGCGGGTATGAAACCAAGATTGTTTTAAAACGCAGCAACTTATTGCTTAAGGACAGTTCTTCTCAACATTTGCAAATTAATGCATGAAAGATGTGGTATGCGCTCATGTCACACAATAGCATTTCACAAATACGAACTTCACGGAGGCAAGCTACGAGAATGCAATTATCGAGGTGTTTTGTGAGACGCTTGGCAACGGTTATGCCTTAAGGCCTGATGTAGAGCGCGATTATACCGAGCCTCTTTATATGCATGGGCATTTGCCCCGCCTCGTGTCAGGCGAGCTGTTCGTTGCCGATGTGGACGGGCGGATGGTATCCGCCCCTACGGACGGGGCGGCACTTGACGGGCGGCATAATGCCGCCCCTACGGGTGATATTGGCGGGCGGATGGTATCCACCCCCACGGACGGGGCGGCGCTTGGCGGGCGGATGGTATCCACCCCTACGGGGGAATCGACTATTGTAGGGGCGGATATCATCCGCCCGCAAACCGACGCGACCGCTAAATGATAATTAATCTGATGCAGAAATGCATTGAGGATAACGCCCGCGTCGCCATTAACCAAGCGGAGTACCAAGAACACTACGACGGGCTGCTACACGCTTCGTCAAGACGAAGTCGCGGCACGATGAAGTCACGGGGCTCAGCTCGGTGCGGAAGGCTCGCGGCGAGATGGTGGACGTCAACCCCCGCCCACGACACACAAACTACCTAATAGCCAATCTTTTTGCAACCTGCTATCATGAAGGAATGCAAAATCAGTTGTTGTTACACGAATTTCAGAGCAGGCTTTTTGGTAGCGAGTCATTAAAGCCAGCTGCTGAATTATTAGATGCAGGCAAAGACATAGTTTTGGCTGTTCCCCTTGGCGCGCGCGCTGCATTCGTTGCCGCGTGTTTTGCGCATTTTGCAAAAAATAGATGCTCTCAGCCAATTCTTATGGTCATGGCGGGGGAGGAAGCAGCGCTTCGCACTGCGCGTCATTTAGCACACTGGTTGGGCAACAACAATGTTTATCATTTTCCCATGCGCACAGAAACTCCTTGGGGAAAGTTGCCCATAAACTTAAATCATGTAGGCTTGCGCAATTTGGCGCTTTGGCGTCTATGTTCAACTGAAACAAGCAGTCCTGTCGTTGTTGTTGCTTCTGTGCGTTCGTTAATGCGCTCTGTACCTGTGCGCACGAAGACACCTGCCTTTACACCTATTCATTTTGTATGTGGAGAAAAACTAGGCGCCGGACTTAGCTATAGTAAGCTAGCACAATATCTTATTAGCATGGGTTATGAACGCGTAAAAAAGCTTGGAGCCCCAGGAGAATTCATCTTTCATGGTGACACTTTAGATATCTTTGGCGTTGGTTCACCATATCCGGTGCGCATTGAACTTTTTGATGATGAGGTTGAGGTTATACGACGTATAGTTCTAAGCACTTCTCAAACCATTTGTGAACTTCCAAGAACCGAGATCTTTGCGGCTCGTGAGTTTATACCTGACTCTATTTCTGTTGCAAATTTACAAGATAAGGTACATGCAGCATCTGATATAAATATATTTCCAAAAGACATTAAACAACATTTAGAATATTTTAATCAGGGAATAAATTTTCGCGAAAGCGAACTTTACCTCGAACACCTCTTTGAGCACATTGGTTCGCCACTTAGCTGGCTGCCGGAAAATGCTTTAGTAATTTTAGAGGAACCACGAGCCATCTTTGATGACGCGACGCACTACTACGAAGAAGTCTCATTGTCTGCCCATGAACATGGTATTAGCGATTGTGCACGTGGTAGGCTCTATCTGCCACCAGCTGCTTTAGATTTTGGCGAACAACAGCGAATTACACTTAGCTCGCTGATGACAAAAGGTGTTGGCGTAGATGGACGTATAGAAGCAAAGCATGTTGACACATCCGCAAGCGACGAAAAGCTTGTGGCGGCAGTTCGCGCCTGCTTGAGCGCTAAGAACCTGACGATTGTTTGCGAACCGGATAGCCGGGTACGCGATACATTAGCGCTTTCACTAAGTGATGCTCATATTACATTTCAGAATATTCCTGCTGCGGATTTCACTTTTAGGCACGACCGCGCTTGGCTTACAGATCTGGATATTCCATCATCACTTGTTATCCCTCAGGCAAAGTTAGCTTTTCTCACCATTGCTGATATTTCTTCTAAACAGGCGGTTCGTCAGGCGCGCACGCGCAGAAGCATAGACATTACCCAAGTTACCTTTCCTTTTAAGCCCGGAGATTACGTTGTTCATGAAACTCACGGAATTGCGCTTTTCCGCGAGATTGTTCGCCAAGAGATTGATGGTATCCAGCGCGATTATCTTTTTTTGGAATACGCTAAAGGCGACAAGCTCTTTACGCCTATAGACGCAATTAGCAAAATCACGCGCTTTGTTGGACCGGAGGGAACTGCACCTCGGCTGACGCGTTTAAATACATCGGATTGGTCTAGGGCAACGGGAAAGGCGCGAAAGGCAGCAAAGAGACTTGCCTTTGATCTAGTAGATCTTTATAGCCGACGCGCAACTGCTACCGGGTTTGCTTTTGCTTTAGACGATGCAATTCAGTACGAGATGGAGATGCTTTTTCCTTATGAAGAGACTTCAGACCAGCTTCAAGCTATTGCCGATGTTAAGGCAGACATGCAGTCTGAGCGACCCATGGATCGTCTGATTTGTGGCGACGTTGGCTTTGGCAAGACAGAAGTGGCTCTGCGTGCTGCCTTTAAGGCAGTGCAAAGTGGCAAGCAGGTCATGTTGCTTTGTCCTACTACAATACTGGCTCAACAGCATTTTACAACGTTTTCTGAGCGTTTTGAACCTTTTGCTGTGCGTGTAGACGTGCTTTCGCGTTTTCGCAGCGCGGCGGAACAGAAAATCACCTTAAAAGATGTTGCTAATGGCAAAGTGGATGTTCTTATTGGTACGCACCGTTTATTATCTTCAGATGTAAATCCCAAAAATCTTGGTCTTATAATCATAGACGAAGAACAGCGTTTTGGTGTGCAGCACAAAGAGCAAATAAAGAATTTGCGCGAACAACTAGATGTTTTAACTTTAAGCGCCACTCCTATACCTCGCACGCTGCAAATAGCACTAAGTGGCGTACGCGACCTGTCTATTATCGACACGCCGCCGCAGTCGCGAACTCCGGTTAAAGTTCATGTTGGCGAGTGGGACGCGGATGTCGTAAGTACAGCTATTCGTCGTGAACTTGCGCGCAATGGACAAGTGTATTATGTGTCTAACCGTGTGCGCTCTATAGATGATGCGGTAAAGCGTGTATACGCCGCCGCTCCAGAAGCTCGCGTGGCAGTGGCTCATGGCCAGATGGGAGAACATGCCCTAGAGGCGGTGATGGAACGTTTCGCGGCCAACGAAGCCGATGTTCTTATTGCCACCACAATTATCGAAAGCGGTCTAGACAATCCGCATTCTAACACTCTAATCATAGAGGACTCGCAGCGGCTTGGGCTTGCACAACTCTATCAGCTTAAAGGTCGTGTTGGGCGCTCGCACACGCAGGCGTTTGCCTACTTTCTTTTCCCGTCGCACGAGGCACTTACAGAAACTGCGATTGATCGCTTAACGGCCATAGGTGAATATCATGAGTTGGGTTCAGGCATGCGCATTGCAATGCGCGATCTAGAGATTCGTGGAGCAGGCTCACTTTTGGGTGCCGAGCAATCAGGAATGCTTACAGCTGTGGGCTTTGACCTTTTTGCCTCTATGATTCAGGAGGCAGTAGAAAATGCTCGATCTTTGCCATCTGTGGCATTTCCGGAAGTACGCATAGATCTACCAGCGCATTTTTATTTACCTGAAGAATATATCGCCGCAGCCGACGAGCGTGTTGTTGCCTATAGGCGAATCGCTGCCATAAGCACCATTTCAGACTTCGAGGCACTAAAGGAGCGTTTAGTTTGCGATTATGGTGCACTACCTGCTCCCGCGCAAAATTTGCTAGATCGTGCCAAAGCCAAGATATTAGCGGCGCAATTGGGTGCTTCCGGGATTTTAGTTTTGCATGGCAAGCTAGTTATCGACGAAATTGTGCTTACAGAATGCCAGCATAAATGGGTAAAGCAGCAGCAAGGAGCACTTTATTTTGCTACCTCGCATCGTTTACAATGGCCGCTGCCTAAAGATTTAGTTGGAAGGCAAAAATCTGATACAGATGCAAAGGATTCTTTTTTTGTCGAGAAAAAATCTGCCGCTTGCAACTCTGACGCAAAACGCAGTAGTGCGCCAGGTGACTTGAACGACACCAGCCTTTTAACAATAGTCTGCGACCTATTACAGCAGCTAATTGAGCTTCAGACAAACACTATTTTGGGCACGGCACAAGGGACAGACGCGATGAGTAACGAGCAAGCGGAAATAGGCGTAGGCGAGTCGTGAGTTGCAGACAAGACGCGTAGCAAAGGCGAGTCACGCAATGCATCAAGAAAATACTCATAATGCAAATTATGGTGACACGTGTGGTGAGCTAATTTTGGCATCGGGGTCGCCTAGGCGCCTGGCAATTCTTGCGCAGCACGGTGTTAAAGCGCGAGTTGTATTACCAGAGGTAGATGAATCTAGTATACTAGCAAAATATAATAATAGCAAAAAGCCAGACGAGCTAGCAAAAATGCTTGCTTTGGCCAAGGCAGAAGATGTTTGCAAGCGCATTGTCCCAGGCAATGAGCAACTTCTTGTTCTTGCTGCCGACACTATAGTTTATAAGGAAGGCATTGGTATTCTTGGTAAGCCGGATGGGCGCGATGCGGCAATTTCTACGCTGATGGCGCTTCGCAATACCAGTCATCAGGTTTTTACCGGTGTGGCGCTAATCAAGTTGGTATCAAGTGGTAAAAATTTGTCTGTGCAGACGCTTTCGGACTTCTCAACAGTATTTTTTAGCAACTACTCTTTAAATGACATAGAAACTTTCCTTGCAATAGAGCCGCCTTACGACAAGGCAGGCTCTTATGGTGCTCAGGGCTATTGGTCGCGCTATATTAAGCGTATAGATGGCGATTACGAGAACGTTATTGGTTTGCCATGGCATTTAATTAGTGGTCTGCTTTAATAAAACAGTGCTAATTAATGTGTCGTTTTTAAGTTGTTTTTAAGGATTTCAAAAAATATTGGCGAAATTGAGCAAATGTTAAAACATCTATCTTTTGCTTGTGCTAGACTGTTTTTGGTAAAAGTTCGTATACGCTTACTTTGTCAGAACTTTGTGGGCGCAATAGATGATAAAATATGAAGTTTAATAAGTAGAAAGGAAGAACGCAAATGATTACTAAGAAGAATGTTGGTTTTATTGGCGCCGGCTTTTTGCTGGGAACATTAGGTCTTAAGGCTCTGACATCCAAACCAGCCAAGAAGCTTTATGTTCAGGGCGTGTCAAAGGCGTTGCAGGTAAAATCGGCCGGCTTAGACATAGTAGAACAAGCTAAAAGCAATCTTGATGATATTGTGGCCGAAGCCAGCTATTTAAACGAGAAAAACGCTGCTGATACGAATAGTGTGCAATAAAGCACTATTGCCTCTAAAGCGGCCTCTACAGTGGCCTCTACAGTGGTCTCTACAGCGGCCTCTAAAGCGGCCTCTACAGCGGCCTCTACGGCGGCCTCTACAACTACTTCTGCAGAAACGTCGTAGGTGTTTTGTTGTCGCCGGACTGTGTTTTGCCGCAAGACGAGCATTGACTTGCGGCAAACACAGGATGACGCAGGAGGGCGCGAACAGTAGCCCTTACATGCTCTGGCGATTGTAGTCGCTTTTGTTTATGTTTCGGTAGATATTTTATAAGCCACCCTTGTTGGTCTACCGTGTTGCATTTAGTTTTTCTCCACGTTAGCTTGTTCGTAGTGTATGCAAGCTTGTCCATATTAAAATATACTAGCAAAAGAAAAAAATTATGAGATTTAAAATTGAACATCAAATTCCAGGTCGCATTCGTGTTCGTTTCTCTGGTCGTCTTAGCGCGGTAAACGCTATTGCGTTAGAAACGTTTTTGCATACGCAACCACTTGTTATCGGCTGTGTTGTTTACGAGCGCACTGGCTCGCTTGCTATTACCTACAATTTCGCGGCAGACTCAGCGAATTTAAATGCTTTAGACAAAGACGAGTTTCATAACAAGTCTGAAAGCAAACAAATTGCGGCAGACTCTACAAATTTAAATGCTTTAGACTATTGCGATGGGACGCCATCAAGCGAAGGTGAAAGCTGTGCCGCAAGAACTGCAATTCTCAACATGTTATTAGAACTTTCAGCAGATGATCTTGCTAAGTATCGTCCATCCGAAGAGATGGCCTTGGCGCTTCAGTCAGACAAACTTTTCCAGAAAATAGTGGTTACAACTGCCATTCATGTTGTCACTCACTATTTTTTGCCGACACCCTTGTCTGCCGCATGGAGTATTTTTAGGGCTGCCGGCTACATCTTGCGCGGACTGCGCTCGCTTCTGCATGGTCGAGTTGATGTACCTGTATTAGATGGTGCCGCTATGGCATCTTGTCTTGCAAAAGGCGACTTTGGAACCGCAGGATCGGCTATGTTTATGCTCACTATTAGTGAGTTGTTAGAAGAACAAACACGAAAACGCTCAGAGCAGAGTTTAATATCGTCACTTTTAGAGGTCTCAGAGAAAGTTTGGTTGGTGAGAAGAGCCAACGAATCTGATGGTGACACTAAATTATGTGAGCCAAGTGAACCATACGAAGAGGAAATTTTTGTTGAGGCATCTACTCTTAAAGAAGGCGATTTAATTGTGCTAAGAACCGGGCAATCGCTGCCTGTTGATGGTGTTGTTGCCAGTGGCGAGGCGTGGGTTAATCAATCTGTGCTTACCGGCGAGTCGGCATGCGTTTTACGTACCTTAGGCGATGATGTCTTTGCGGGCACTGCCATAGATGATGGCGAACTGCAGGTGCGAGTTACGGCCGCCCCGGAAAAGACGCGCTTGCGTTCCATTGTTGGTCTTGTAGAGCAAGCCGAAAGTTTAAAGTCGGCAAACCAACAACGTATGGAAAAACTTGCTGATCGCATTGTTCCATTCAATCTGCTTTATGCCGGTATTGTTTTTGCTGCTACGCGTTCACTAGAGAAACTTTCGGCAGCGTTGATGGTAGATTACTCCTGCGCGTTGCGTCTTACTGGTTCTATCGCTGCGCTAGCGGCTATGCATGAGGCGGCGACAATTGGTTTAAGAGTTAAGGGTTCTAAGGCATTTGAGTCTGTCGCGGCAGCAGATACCATAGTTTTTGATAAGACAGGAACTCTTACACAGGCAATACCAGCAGTGGCTGACATTTTGCCTTTAGGTGATTGGAATCAAACCGAGGTTATTAGACTTGCCGCTTGTTTAGAAGAGCACTTTCCACATCCTGTTGCGCGAGCTGTTGTTGCCGAGGCACAGGCGCGCGGCATCGATCACCGCGAGCGCCACGCAGAAGTAGAGTATATTGTCGCGCATGGGATTGTGTCGTCTTTAGATGGCAAGCGTGCAATTATTGGCAGTGGTCATTTTGTTTTTGATGATGAGAATATCCCTCGCTGTGCCCAATGCGATAGCTTGCTGGCAACTGCGTCTTCTGATGCGTCGCCATTATATCTTGCTGTGGATGGCAAACTTGTTGGTGTCATACTAATTAGTGACCCGCTTAAAGATGGTATAGCCGACACTATTGTGTCTTTGCGTGATATTGGTTTTAAGCGTGTCATAATGCTTACTGGTGATAACTATAATACCGCCGCTTTTATTGCCAACTCTGCTGGTATAACTGAATTCGTTGCCGACATGCTACCCGAAGACAAGCATCAATTTATTCGCAAGCTAAAAAATGATGGCTTTACCGTGATGATGGTTGGCGATGGCGTTAATGACTCACCGGCATTAGGTGAAGCCAATGTGGGTGTTGCTATGGGTAGAGGTGCTGCTATTGCTCGCGAAGTTGCCGATGTTACCTTGGCATCTGACGATCTTAACGCATTATTGCAACTGCGCCTCCTAAGTAAGCGCCTGATGCAACGCACTAACACTGCCTACACTTCATCAATTATTGTAAATACCGCTCTGTTGTTATTAGGCACAGCAGGTGTTGTGACTCCATCGCTGTCGTCTTTGCTTCACAATACTACGACAGTGGCATTAAGCTTAAATGGCGTTCGCGGCTATTTGGGCGAGGCGAAATAGATTATGAAAAACTGGTTATGATAGACTGGTCATGAAGAAAAGCTATGAAATACTGGTTATAAAAGACAAGCCGTGAAATACAATCCATGAAAAGCTCGTTATGAAAGATGCGCCATGAAAAGCACCAACGCTGTTAATCTGCAGTCAACGACTATAACATCTAATTTAACGCTACCCGATTTACGCGCTTGGCGTACTAGTATGCTAGCATCATATCGTAATTACTTCGATGGCAACATTATGGGTGCAATTGTTGTTGTAAAGGAGCGCGAAGACGATACAAAAAGGCATGAAAGTGATGCCATAAAAAGCGCTCTAGAAAAACTTGATATAGGCGCAAGCTCGCAGTTAAGCGTCTTTCTTTTGCCAAAGGCAGATGCCAAAGCTACTGCCGATACTTGTTTAAGCCCTATTGCAAATGATAACGTAAAAGACGGCGATTGTCTGACTGATGGCTCGCGTCTAACTGCCAACTTGCGACAGAATGCAAGCTCGCGATTGGATGAGGGAGCGCGAGCAACTGCCAACTTGCGACAGAATGCAAGCTCGCGTCTAACTGCCAATCAGCTGCTTTATCTTATAGAGTCAGCGGATCCAATGTTAGTTATAGTCTTAGATGAACCATCACGATTGCTTATTAATGAGTCATGGAAAGCTATTGAACAACAGTTAAGTGGCAGCGATACGCTTCAAGAGGCCTCACAAAGTGAACCTTCTGTCACTTATGAGACACCATCAATCGTACCATTAGAAGCATGGAGTACAAGAAGCGTTTTAGGTAGAACATATATCAGCCTTGATGAGTTTGGCGCCGCCTTAGCTATGGATGCAAGCAAAGATGCAAGCGTTCAACAACGCAACAAGGCAAAAGAACAAAAGCAGCTTGCTTGGCAGATGTTAAAACAAGCTGTCGCGTATCTCTAAATGAAGATTGTAGGTTCGCGCCGCAACTCGTCCATATGTCACGTCGCTTGCGCTGGCGCCTTCGCTCCGCAACGCGTCCATATGTCACGTCGCTTGCGCTGGCGCCTTCTCAACACAACACGCATCTGCCGCGCTGTTTGCGCTGGCGCCTTCTCACCGCAAAGCACACATGTTGCGATGCTTGTCTCGGCACCATCTCACCGCAAAGCACACATGTTGTGATGCTTGTCTCGGCACCATCACAACACAACACGCACAACCCAAATCTCATTGGCAGTTGTACTTAATCTTCCTCAATATCCTCAATAGCACCCATCGGACACTCTTCCATGCAATCGCCGCAACCAATGCAAGCATCCTCATTTACAACTGAGACTGAGCTGCCAACAATATCTAATACAGTTTGCTCGCAGACATCAACACAAATTCCACAGGCCGAACATTCGTCGGTGTTAATTATAGGGCGTGCCATAGTTAATTCCTTTCATTCGTAGGCGTGTATCCCTTCCGCACGCGTAACTATACAAATATGCCGGCATAATGGCAAGCATCATTTTAGTAACAATTCCGTGTAGTAGCAAAGTAGCGCCTTTACGGAAGAAATTCAATGATATGTTTCATCTTTCATTATGTCGAGAAAAACTTCTATCAACCATCGCATCTATTCTATCGTTAATTTTAGCAACAGGCTTACTTAGTATCTAAATACTTCTTCGCTTGAAAATTCACTTCGTCCTACTCACTCACTAATTTGCGCACTCACATATGCACACACGCGCACGCACGCGCACATGCAGCGCTCACGCGCTCACGCGCTCACGCGCTCACGCGCTCACGCGCTCACGCACACGCACACATGCACACAAACATGCACACACGTACGCACACACATGCACACACGCACTCACACACGCATACACGCACACATGCACACACGCACACACTCTTTACCTCTTTCTGCCCTTTGTTCTGTCCTTTGTTCCAACGTGTAGCGACGCAGTTAGAAGCAAATAAAAAGTTATGTGCTGGTTTCCCCAAACATATTTAGTTAGCTGGCTATAGGCTTGTGATAGATTTTTGATAGATTCCTGATAGCTTACCGATGGCTTCCTGATAGATTCCTGATAGTCACACTTTAGTCTTTTGAAACACAATTGATTGCTTCATTATATCTATTTGATGTGTGTTTTATAGAGTTTCGATTGAAATAGTTCATAATGCGAAAACTATTCTGATGTGGTTTTGAAGGCTTACACTGTGAAACTATTCTCATGCAAAAAAGCAGTTGTTTTCTGGCAGGTTAAACAGAAAGCAAAAATGACTGTTTAGACTTATTAACAGGTGCAGATAAAGGAGAAGTTTTGCAGAAATCAAAAAAGCATATAGTTATTGCTATTGCAACGGGGCTCATTAGTGCGGCGCTTATTTGGTTTTATGCCAGTGACCTGCAAACTAGATCACAGCTAGCACGAGAGCAAGCGCTTGATGGTTATGGTGGTGAACAAGTAGCAGTCTATGTCGCCAATCGCGATGTTGCGGCAGGCGAGACACTTAGCGCTGCTAATACAGAATTAAGAACCTGGGTTGCCGAACTTTTACCACAGGGTGCAATCGGCGATGCTACACAGGTTTATGGTTCTACGATTAATGTTCCATTGCTAAAAGGTGAACCAGTGCTTGCAGCCAAAATTGGTATGACATCAGATCCTGTCGTTGTGCCAGATGGTCTTTGCGCATTAAGTATAGCTGTAGATGACGTGCAGGCTGTGGGTGGTTCTGTGACTCCAGGGTGTGCAGTAAATGTTTATGCAACGGGTGCTGTAGGCGCTTCATTAGTTGCACAGGATGTGCTGGTCTTAGATACCAGCAATAAGATGTCGGTTGCAAATAGGTCAACATCAACGGTAGCGTCGTCGTCCTCAACATTACTTTCCTCGTCTGGCGCAAGAACAAGTCTTAAGTGGGTGACTTTGGCAGTTGACCCTCAGCAAGTTCAAGAGATTCTGGTTGCAGCTCGTGATAAGAGTCTGAATTTAGTATTGCCAGGAAACGATAGCACGTTCGCTTTAGATAATGCTAGCATATTAGCTTTAGATAACGCTAGCAACAATAGCTCATCAACATTGGAAAGGTAAGTCATGTTGTCTGCTTCTAAACCATGTGCATACGCATTTAGACCTGAGCCATCTAAATCTTCAATTGAGCAAAATGGCACTGCTGCTGATGCTTTTGTCTTTGATGTTCATTTGCGACCACACGCTGTTCAGTCATTTTTTAGTGCGGTTGCCGCCAGATATGCGCTTCGGGATATGGACAGCGGCGTGCAAGTGATTATCGTTGAGCGCCAATGCGAGGTTTCGCCACTTAATCTTGCTGCCGCAATTGTTAAGGATTGCCCCGCACGTGATGTTTATCTCTTAAATGATAATCCAACCGGAACCTTGCTTGCTAGGTGCCGATACGTTGGTGCACGAGGGGTTATAAGTGCCATTCAGGCAGTGAGTATGCTGGGCTTCTCACCATTTACAGCGGCTGCAAATACGGCTGTATCTACGCTTGCATCTCGCGCGACACTAGATATGCCAACTAAAGAGTTGCCAGATCAGGCAAGCCTACTAACTAATCGTGTCAAAAATGAACAGATTAATCATCAAGGTCAAGATAGTGTTAAAACTCATAGCTATAAGCAAAACCAAATGAGTGCGCTAAGCCAAATTTGTCATCAAAAACAGGCTGACATAGATGGTATAGCTAGCTCTAAAAATCAGAATGGGGTTTTTGTTCTGCATAATCATCATGGCGAAGAGATTTCTCATGATAAAGAGAACCTTCAAAGAAAAGAGATGCTCCAAGGTAAGTCGGACGCTCAGGTAATAAGCTTTATTTCTGGTAGGGGCGGCACAGGAAAGAGCACACTTGCGCTTTTAAGTGCAGTTGAATTATTCAGACGTGGTTGCAAGGTGGCACTGATAGATCTCGACTTACAGTTTGGTGATTTGGGGTATCTTATAGGCTCAGAAAAAGACCTGCAGCTTAGACGACTGCGCATTAACGATTTTGCACGTGGTGTCGCGAATCCAATTGTAAATGCGGCAACAGAGCATCAGTGTCTCACTTTGTTTGAAGCTACAGATAGCCCCGAACTTGCAGAAGAACTAGTTGGCAGGCTTACAGATATTCTTGATATAATTCGCCCACAATTTGATGTTCTTATCATAAACACGTCATCATTTTTTAATGAACTTGGTGCCATTGTTGCTC
>JAIRQA010000131.1 GCA_031256715.1 Coriobacteriales bacterium
TCACAGTGGTATCGCCATACTTAATGGCGATGACGCCTTTGAACCTTTTGTGCGTGAGGTTGCGCAAACTGCTGAGCGCGACATCAAGGTGGTTTTATACGGACTTGGGTCACACAACGATATACGCGCTACAAACATTAGCTATGATGAACAAGGACGCGCAAGCTTTGACCTTTGGCTGCGCGATGGACGTCCAAGACGTGCCTTTCTCGCACTAGCAGGCGAGCATAATATTTTAAACGCGCTAGCTGCTAGCGCCTGTGGTGTGGCATGCGGTATAGATCCAGATGACATACTTCGTGCATTGTCGCAAGCGCAAGCTACGTCTATGCGCCAAGAAACTGTGCAAGCCGCAAACGGCGTCACGGTTATTAATGATACCTATAACGCTAACCCAGATTCTATGCGGGCGGCGCTTAGCATGCTCGCCCAGATGAACTGCGTAGATAGCATAAACAAACACGAGCGTCTTCACATTGCTGTTTTGGGCGACATGTACGAACTAGGTGTCGAGGAGGTCATTTTTCATCGTGAAGTTGGCGCGTTTGCGCACCTGAACGGCTTAGACATACTTGTTACGGTTGGCAAGCTTGGAGCAGAAATTGCTAAAGGCGCTTTAGATGCAGGTATGGAGAAAAACTCTGTTCACGCTTTTTCTGACATAGCTGGCGCCATAACTTTATTAGAGAACTATCTTAACGAGCAGCCTGTGATATTGGTTAAGGCATCGCGTGGCATGCACTTAGAGACACTTGTAGAGGGGGTGCTGTCTAGATGTTAGGTGATAGTATACTAGCACAATATCCTACTTTTCTTGTTTTTCTTGCCATCTTCATTGCGATGGCTATTACTATGATCTTGTTGCCACTATGGATTAAATTACTACGCATTCGCGAGATTGGTCAGCAGATACGTGCCGATGGACCTGAACGCCATTTAACCAAACAAGGAACTCCCACAATGGGGGGAGTTGTTGTACTTATCGCCATATTTGTTACTGTGATGCTTTTTGGGCAATACAATCAGTCTGCTTCTATGGTTTCTTTGATTTTGTTAACCATTGTGACAATTCTTACGGGTTTTATGGGTTTGGTTGACGATGCGGCTAAAGTGGTTAAAGAACGTTCGCTTGGTCTTAGACCTAATGCGAAAATGTTATGCCTAACACTGATATCTGTGTCATTTGCTTTGGCTGCCGTAAATCTTGTTGGTATTGCGCCAACTGTGCAAATACCATTTTTACCTGAGGTAGACTTAGGAATTTTAACTACAGAGATTAATCTTGGCGATGATGCAGTTATAAAAATCCCGTGGCTTTATGTAGTCTTTGTTTTCTTTTTAATGGCAGGCCTTGCCAATGCGGTAAATCTTGTAGATGGCTTAGATGGCTTGGCTGGCGGCACAGTGATGATAGCTATGTTGGTTATGGCGGCTATTGCCTATCGCACAGATCAACTAAATCTTGCACTTTTTGCCGCTGCGGTAACTGGTGCATGTGTGGGCTTCCTTTGGTTTAATGCTCACCCTGCAGCTATCTTTATGGGAGACACTGGCTCATTGGCTCTAGGCGCCGCTTTTGCCGGCTTAGCGGTGTTAACCAAAACCGAGGTGATTTCGCTTGTGGTGGGAGGCATCTTTGTTGCCGAGGCTCTTAGCGTCATCATTCAGGTACTCTATTTTAAGCTTACTCGCAAGCGCGTCTTTCTTATGGCTCCTTTACATCATCATTTCGAGATGAAAGGGATAAATGAGATTAAGGTGGTAATTAGATTTTGGATTGTTACCGCGCTGCTTGCGTGCATAGGCTTTGCTTTATTCTTTGCCCAAAGCCTTTAGGATGCGTCTATTAAAGCAGATGGTTTTAATCTGAATACTATCCTTTACCCGCATGTTCGGCTGGCAAGGCTGGCAAGGCTGGCAAGGCCGGCAGGACGGTCAGGACGGCAAGACGGCTAGGACTGTCAGGACGGCTAGGACGGTATGTTTGGCAGACAGGTTTGCGGCCGAACAAAGTTCGTCCCTACTGGATGCGTTTTCAGCATATGCTGTGAGTGCCGTCTGCCCGTTAATTTATTTTCGTAGGGGCGACCTGTTCTCGCCCGCCTGTTGGTGCTCACAATCATGTTTTGGTGCACAATCTTATCTTAAATTGCAAAAATGTAGTAGCAACGTTATTTATGTATACATATCTTAAAAAATTGCAGAATGATGTCTAAAAAATGTTCAGCCCCTGAATGTAACATTTAACGCAAATACTGCCATAATCAACAAATCATTTTACTTAAATGGTTTAGTTAATTTAACAGGAAGGTGCGTTATGTCAAGAAAAAAAGTGCAGGTAAAAAGCGAAAATGATATTAATTACAACATCGCTTCCGATTGTGGTTCAGATTTGATATCAGATCAGACATCATTTTCTTCAGCAGATCCATTATCAGAGCAAACATCAAAAGCACTACCAGATCCAACAATATCAGCAATGCAGCCGGTCAGCATTCAGGATGCCGCGCAAGCCGCCGCCGAGTTGCAGGCATTTAAGACTCTCACAACACGAAATTCCCGCAAAAAGCGCTCACGTGCCATTCGCATTGCTTGTGTATCGGTTGCTATTATGCTAGCAGCAGTTGGTGTTGCTGCCATTTTGCGCTTTGTCGTTTTTCCGGAACAAGTTAGTACAAGGGCGCTTGCGGCAGATACTATCACTTATGGCACATTCAGCGATGCGATATCAGGTACTGGCACCTTAGAAGCAAATGAGTCTGTTGCTGTGACTGCAGACGTAGATGGTACTGTTGCCGAACTAAATGTTGCCGAAGGCGATATGGTTACAGAAGGTCAGGTGCTATTTGTTGTTAATAGTCCCGAGGTAGAAAATCAATTGCGCGCGGCAGAACGTGCCCTAGAAGCAGCAAAGCTTGGGGTGCGCAACGCAACAATCGCTCGTGATGAAGCGGTGCAAGCCTCTGCTCGTGCTTATCAGGCTTGGCAAAGCTCAACTACTCAAGCAACCCAAGCAGCCCAAACAACTCAGGCAGCCATGCCAATAAAGAAAGCGCAGACAACTCAGACTGCCGATGCGGTTCAAACAATGCAGACAACTCAGGCAACTCCTATTTCAGACGAGGCGGCTGCACGTCAGCAAATAGATGCTGCGTATGCACAATATGAGTCTTCGCGCTCGCAGGTAAGCAGCGCGCAGCAACAGGTAGAAAGCACCGCACTGCAACTTGCCGACGCTCAAGCAGCACTAGAAGCCGCAAAAAAAGCAGACGAAAAACGCACGGTAAAGTCGTCAATTGCCGGACAGGTGGTGTCTATGAATATCGAGCGCGGCATGAAATTATCTGCGTTAACAAGTAGTGGAAAATCGCCATTGCGCATTGCCGATCTTTCTAAGATGCGTATGACCTTAAATATTAATGAGGTAGACATTCTTAAAATTAAGGTGGACCAAAATGCCGATGTCAGGTTTGACGCTTTAGGTGGCTACGTTGCCAAGGCTCGTGTTCAGCGCATATCGGCAACTTCAGGAAATGACGGTGCGGCTGCCTTAGGCCAAGCCAGCTCTTCTGGCGCAAGCGGGCGCATTGTTACATTTCCTGTAGAGCTTGTTATAGACAATCCAGACCCAAGACTAAAGATTGGCATGACTGCACAGGCAAGCATATCTGCAAATGAACTTACCAATGTGCATATGGTAAACTCGCTTGCGCTAGGTAATTATGACGAGGAGGTAAACGAGGCGACATTAACTCTTTTGCGTGAAGATGGGCAAACAGAAGAGGTTACTGTTAAGGTTTTAGCAAAAAGTGATAATCTGGCTGCTATAGAAGGTTCTATTAAAGAAGGCGATCAGGCTTTAATTGTTGCTGGTGTAGCTATGACAGATGCCGGCATTGGTTCTGAAGATGCTATGTCTGGTGCAACGTCAGGCGCGGTGTCGGGAAATATCGTTTATACAGAAGATGGCAACATGGGTGGTATTCGATGACAGCTAGCGTAAAAACATTGCCAACAGAAATGCCGGTCCTGCAGGCAAAAGAGCAAACCTTGCCAACAGAAATGCCGGCCCTGCAGGCAGAAAAGCAAGCCTTGCAAAAAGAAAAGCCTGTGATTGATATCTTTAACTTGCATCGCATTTATCAAACGAAAGCAGGTAGCATACAAGCTCTAAGAGGTGTGTCATTACAAGTTCATAGAGGCGAATATGTTGCCATCATGGGGCCGTCAGGTTCGGGAAAGTCTACCTTAATGAACATCTTAGGCTGCTTAGACAAACCAACATCAGGGAAGTATTATTTTCAGGGTACAGAAATTAGCGGCTATAGCGCAGATGATATGGCAGATTTACGTGCTACACGAATTGGTTTTGTTTTTCAGTCCTTTAACCTGTTGCCTCGTACTAGCTTACTTCGTAACGTTATGTTGCCATTGGTTTATTCCGCATGCCCTTTGTCGCAGCGAGAAAAAAGAGCGCGAGCGGCTTTAAAGTCTATGGGACTTCCTGAGCAATTATATTCACACAAGAGCAATGAGATATCGGGTGGACAAATGCAGCGCGTGGCAATAGCGCGGGCACTTATCAACAATCCTGCACTAATTTTGGCAGACGAACCCACCGGCAATCTAGATACGGCAACAGGCGAGATGGTCTTAGAAACTTTTGCCCAACTAAAAAGAGCCGGCCGCACAATTGTTTTAATTACTCACGAGCCTGATGTCGCCGCCCATGCCGATCGTATTCTTTGGATTCGCGATGGCTTAATTTTAGAAGGTGGTACTAATGAAGCTTAGAGATTTGTTTTATGAGACTTGGTTTGCCTTAACTGCAAGTAAGGCTCGCACGCTCTTAACAATTTTGGGAATAGTCATTGGCATTGGCAGTGTGATTGCTATGACATCAGTAATTGGTGGCATGCAGAACATGTATGTTAATGAATTAGGGCTTAATCAGGCTCAGATGGTGCAGATTTCTAAAAGCAATGGCATTTTAGAGTCGGAATTGCAGCAGCTAAAATTGAGCTTTCCAGAATATGATAGCATACTAGGAAGCCAGCTTACTAGCATAACAGCATCTACAAGTGCCAAAGAGACCATGATGATGGCAGTAGGGGCTAAGCCTGGCTACGCTAACGCTATGAACATCAAACTTAGCAGCGGTCGTATGCATAATGACGACGACGAAAAACAAGCGGCGCGGGTGGTTGTGCTTGGTCGTGGTATAGTGCGTTCGCTTTATGGCTCAGAGGATGCAGACGTTGTTGGTAAGACGCTGCGTTTGGGTAATAACGCCGAGAACTTTACCGTCATTGGCGTTATAGATTCAAGCCCCACAGCTCAAGAACACAATCAAGCGTTTGTCCCGCTTGCTACATCGCAAATTAGGCTTAGCGGGTCAAAGAATTATGATTCTGCTACCGGCATGGCAACAGAGGGCATAAATACCATTGAGCTTGCCCAGCGAACAAAGGCATTTCTTAGCGAAAGACAAGGTAATGACGAAGGAATCTATGTTTATTCTATGAAAGAACTATTAGAGCAAGCAAATATGGTTATGTCTAGTTTCTCGGCGATGATTATTGCCATAGCTTCTATATCGCTGGTTGTAGGCGGCATTGGTATCATGAACATGATGCTTACCAATGTTACCGAGCGCACCCGCGAGATTGGACTGCGCAAATCATTAGGGGCGCGCACGGGTGACGTCATTAGACAATTCATGGCAGAATCTATTGGTCTTTGTTTAGTTGGTGGAGCTTTTGGTATAGTTTTTGGCTATCTTGCTTCTTGGATCTTAGCAGCGCTTGTTAATCTTATTCAATCTGCCGAGAAGAACGCAGCGCAAGCGGAGCAATTAGTCATAGGCGATAGCACACTTGCCACTAGCGCACAGATCATCCCTGTCATCGAGCCGGTGTCGGTGCTTGTTGCGGTGGGAGTCTGCGCGCTTATTGGCATAGTCTTTGGTTTTTATCCGGCACGTCGCGCCGCAAAAATGGATCCTATAGAGTCATTGCGATACCAGTAAGCATTAATTTTGGTACCGCAATGGATTCATGAACAGGATACTTGACCTATAGGGTCACTTAGGTATCAGTAAACATTAAGCAGCTACCTTACTAGGGCGCAAGCAGCGCAGTTGCCATTTCGCGCAGCTTAAACTTTTGTACCTTTTTAGATGTTGTCTCTGGATACTCATCTACAAAAAAGATATGCTTGGGTACTTTGTAACGTGCCATTTGCTTTAACATATGTTCGCGGATACCAGCCTCAGAAAGCTCAAATCCTTCGCGCTGCTTAATAAAGGCAACAACAATCTCGCCATATTTGGCGTCAGGAGCACCAACGACTTGCGCATCTAATACGCCTGGTACCGACAAAAGGAAGTTTTCAATTTCTAGTGGGTAGATGTTTTCTCCACCGCGAATAATCATATCCTTTATACGACCGGTGATAGTGTAATAACCGTCTTCATCAAAGGAGCCTAAGTCGCCAGAGTGTAAAAAGCCGTCGGCATCTATTGCGGCGGCTGTCGCCTCTGGCATTTTGTAATAGCCCTTCATGACGTTGTAGCCCTTGCAGCACATCTCACCAATTTCACCAGGTCCACAAATGTGTCCATCTTCTGGGCTAATGACACGTACTTCTACAGGTGGATGCTTTCTGCCCACCGTATTTTGTTTGTGCCAATCGTCGTCGCTGGCATTGGTTTGCGTAAAGACAGGAGAGGTCTCTGTTAAGCCATAGCAGTTTGTAATTTCGCGCATGCCCATTTTTTGCATGGCTTGTGCCGTTACCTCTGGTGGTACAGCAGCGCCGGCAATAATGCCTGTGCGTAAAGACGAGAGGTCAAATTGCTCAAAGAGCGGATGATTAAGCTCGGCAATATACATGGTGGGCACGCCATAGACTGCCGTTGCCTTCTCTTTGTGTATGGCTTCTAAGACCATTAAAGCATCAAATTCTTCTACAACAATCATCGTGCTTCCATGAGTTAGGCAAGCCATGACACCTAACACGCAACCAAAGCAATGAAAGAATGGTACGGGCAAGCAAACGCGGTCGGCTGCGGT
The DNA here is from genome assembly GCA_031256715.1 of Coriobacteriales bacterium. Classification (GTDB taxonomy): domain Bacteria; phylum Actinomycetota; class Coriobacteriia; order Coriobacteriales; family UBA8131; genus JAIRQA01. The sequence goes on from JAIRQA010000131.1 coordinate 7,074, forward strand.
GAGCTTTTCGTTCTCGCCAATATAAAAGCCATTGTTTAAGATGTTGCGATGCGTGAGCATTACACCTTTGGGAAACCCTGTTGTGCCGCTGGTGTACTGCATGTTTACAACATCGTTATTCTTTACGCTTGCCTTTGCCGCGTTAAGCGCTTCGTCGCTAGTATGCGAGCCTAATAGCAAAAGTTCGGGGACGGTAAAAAAGCCGCGATGTTTTTCCGGTCCCATATATATTAGATTCTTTAGGTAGGGAAACTCCATGGTGTGCAGATGTCCGCGCTCGCAGCTTGCGGCCTCGGGAATCAGCTCGCGAATAATTTTGATGTAGTCTACATCACGCCAGGCGTCAATGATGCAAAGAGTAGTCATATCGCTTTGTTTAAGCACGTAGTCTAGCTCATGGCTCTTGTAGGCAGGATTCATGGTTACAAGAACAACGCCAATCTTTGCGGTGGCATACATAAAAGTTAGCCAATCGGGAATGTTGCGTGCCCAAACTCCAAGATGATCGCCTTGTTTCATACCTATAGAAAGTAGACCCTTGGCAAGGTTATCTGTACGAATATCAAAGTCGCGATAAGTCCAGCGTAGCTGACGGTCGGGATAAACCACAAACTCGTGGCTGGGATCAGCTGCTACCTGTTGCGCAAAGTATTCGCCTATGGTTAGTTCGGTGTGCAGCGGATAATCAGGCGAGCCTGGTATGGGATTAGAAGTGGTTGGCGTATTAGCTGATGAACTAATAGACATGAAATCTCCTTAGATGCATTTAGGGTAGCTCATTAGTTTACAATTAGTGGTGTCTAGGGCAGCGGCGGCGCTTAGGCTGGCGTATAAACGCAAGTTATACTTTGGCGTAAGCAAACCACACAGGCAAAGGTGAAGCGGCGCTTAGGCTGGCGTATAAACGCAAGCGACAAACTTTGCCTTTTGATTTTGATAAGAGCGCACCTGATGTGGCACTATAGAGTCATAGTAAATACTATCGCCTGGCTGCAAAACATAAAGGTCTTTGCCATAGGCAACTTCTAAGGGTCCCTCCAGCGCAAAGAGCCACTCTTCACCTTCGTGGGCAGAGAGTTCGTGAGTGGTTTCATCTGATGGATTTAACTCTATAAAAAATGGCTCCATATGTCTTGATGCCTTGCCCTCGGCCAAGGCGTTAAATGTAAGCTCACCGGCATCGCTATGTGTCTCTAAGCCTTTAAGACGCGTGCTGGCGTTGTTGTTGCGGTAATCATTTGCACGAGTAAGCACAGGCCCAAGATTTTCATCATCATCTAACAACGTGCCAAGGCGCACGCCTAACGCACGTGTAATCTTAATTAAAGGCGAAAGCGACGGAGCCAAGGCGCCCTTCTCTAAATCATTAATTACCTTTACATCGCAGCCACTGCGCTGAGCCAAATCATCTGGCGAAAGCATAAGTGAAGTGCGCAATTCAGTTATCTTGGCGCCTATTGTTCCCGCGTTTTCTCCCGCGCTTTCCTGAAGCTCATTATTCGTGCCTACTGATGATGCGACTGTCGCGGACGCGTCTGCCGTCAAAGAGTCTGTCGCGGACGCGCCTGTCATGTTTAGCTTGGTTAAATCCTCATTTGCGGTTTCTGTGCTTGTTTCGTTTGTGTTTGTATCGTTCATTAATGCTCCTACCGTTTTTGCTCGTGTCCCTCTTTATTACAATGGCTATTGTACTATAAGTCATTGTTTGCCGCGAGGAAAAATTGCATGAACAGCCCCAAACTCTGTCTGGGCAATAGCGATATGCGAAGAAAACGCCTGCTCTAGAGCTTGCAGCGCCTGTTTGCTTTTAGTGTCGCCCGCAAAAATTGCTCGACCGGCTTGCATGACCAAAATTTCGTCTGAGTAGCGCAAGGCAAGATCAAGGTCGTGAATTACCATAACAAAGGTCTTGTTCATGTTTTTATTAAGCTCGCGTACTAGCTGCATGATGTCATGGCAGGCGTGAATGTCTAAATAAGTTGTTGGCTCATCTAAGACAATGATGTCTGTGTCTTGAGCCAAAGTCATAGCCAAAAAAGCACGTTGGCGTTCGCCGCCAGAGAGCTGGCGCACGTCTTTGTTGGCAAAACATTTTACACCTGTTTCTTGCATTGCTAGTTGTATTAACCTTTTGTCTTCCTCGGTAAAACCTCCATGATGTTGTTGATAAGGAAACCTGCCGCAAGACACCAGTTCCTGAACAGTCATTGCCGGCGGATGACCTGCTTGAACCAAGATTGCTAGCTTGCTAGCACGCTCGCGCATTCGCATTGTTAGGGTTGGTGTACCGCAGATTTGGGCTTCGCCTTTTTGTGGGCGCAAGATGGCATCGATAATTTTTACTAATGTAGACTTACCGCAGCCATTAGGGCCAACGATACTAGTAACAGCTCCGCTTTTAAAGCTAGCGCTTAGGCCTTGTATGAAAGGGTTTTTGTCGTAACTAAAGTGAATGTTAGTTAACGTGATGGCATCTTTGCCTGTGTCAGCTTCGTCTTTTTTAGTCGCTGCGTCAGTTATTGTATGGTCTTTAGTAAATGATGAGTTAGTGCTCATACTAGGCTTTCCTTCTGCTTCTTAAAATCAAAAGGACGGTGTTATTCTTTTTTGAAAATAATGAAGTACTCATGCTAGGCTTTCCTTCTGCTTCTTAAAATTAGGTAGATAAAAAATGGGCCGCCTATAAATGCCATTACAATACCTACAGGAATCTCGTAAGGTGCAAAGAAAACGCGGGCACAAGTGTCGCAGAGTAAGACAAAAATGGCACCACCCAATGCGCTAAGAGGAACAACAAGGCGATTGTTGTGGCCTATGGCAAAACGCATTAGGTGCGGTACTATTAAACCCGCAAAGCCAAGCAGGCCAGCGAAGCTTACGGCTGCGCCCGCAAGCATAGCGGCAAGTGCTAACATTAAAAGTCGTGTGCGGCTGACGTGCATTCCCAACGAGTGTGCGGTTTGGTCGCCTAGAGCCATGATGTTTAGCTTACCAGATGCAAGCACTGCAAGCACAAGTCCGGCTATGATATATGCAGATGGCCAAACAATATCTGAAAGCATGACCTTGCCTAGGCCGCCAACAAGAAACGTAGAAGAGCCAATGTAAGCATCGGGATTTATGATAAGTATGGTATTCATACCAGCGCCAAAAATTGCCGTTATGGCAATACCCGCAAGTACAACTGTCAGCCGCGAGGCGTTTGTGCCTACCGAAATTGCAAAGATTAATAGTGCTGTAACCATCGCACCCGCAAAGGCAGCCACAGGACCTAGCCAAAGCAGCCCCGGGAACAATGACGCTGCCAAAAGCACAAATAGGCCAGCACCAGAGTTTATACCAATGATGTTTGGGCTAGCTAATGGATTGTCTAAGACAGCCTGAATAATAGCTCCGGCTGCCGCCAAAGCCGCACCAGCTAATAGCGCGGCTAAAATGCGCGGCAGCCTAACATTTACAAGTATGCTATAAGCACTGGCTCTAAGCTCACCGCCGCTTATAAGTGTCCAAATGTCGGCGATGCCAACAGAAGATGACCCAACAACAAATGCTATTATGCTAACAAGTACTAAAGCTATCAAGCACGAAGTAAATGTCAGAAATATGAAACGTTTAGAGCGCATCTTCTTTACATAATCCTTAAATGTTCTATCTTGCGTTGACCTTAGTTTTTCTCGACATGAAAATATGAAAAATTGACAATAGCGCTTTACGAGTAAAGGTAATTGTAGATTATCTGGTAGCTCTCGTCCCATTTATTGTTTGGTTTGTACTGAAAATGCTCTGGATCCAAGGTAATATATTTGCCATTTTGCACAGCTTCTAGAGTTGCCCAGGCGGGGTTTGCGGCAGTGGCATCTTCTAAGCCGCGCAATGCCGATGCAGCATCGTTGCCCATAGGAACAACAAAAATGAAGTCTGGGTTCATGTCTATGATTGCCTCAAGGCTGAAGTCACGCAGTAGGCTAGGGTTTTGCTCTGCAAGGTTAACGGCGCCTAAAGAGGCAAAGATATCACCTGTTAGTGTACTGGAGTCTTGCACGCGGGTGCCTCCGGAATAAGTGGTCATTATAAGTACTGTTGGCGCGTCACTTTTTGTGACTTTGGCAACTATATTGTTAATCTTAACCGCAATGTCCTCACAGTTTGTTTTATAAAGATCGCTTCTGCCGGTTATTTCGCAAAAGATGCCAAAGACACGTTGGTAGTCTGCAAAGGTGGTAACTGTAAAGCATGCGGCTGCTATGTCGCTGGCAACTAGGCTTTCGCGAAGCTCTTTTTGCGATGCGGTGCCGCCTTTGCCGGTAGACGCTCCGGTAAGTATGACAAAGTCCGGTTCTAGATCTATTATTGCCTCAAGACTTAATGCCGAGAAGTCTCCAACTTTTTTGGTGCTTGTAGAAGAGACTCCGTAGTCGCTAAAGGCGTCATCGGATGCGCCAATAAGACTGCCTCCCGCCAACTGCCAGGCATTGGCAAAGCTGCCCATGCAGGCCACAACGCGTTGAGGGTTTTCTACAGTGATCTCGTTGCCAAGGTCGTCTGTAAAGGTTATAGGTTCTGTGGGGACGCCAATGTTTGATGTGTCTGTTTTGCTAGAGTCGCTTTGGTTTTGAGATTGCCCTGTCGCTTGACTGCTGTCGGTGTTAGCTGCGGTATTGGCGCAGGCAGTAAGTGACATTAGCATGCTTAGTGTTAGCAAGACTGCTAGCGCCATGGTAATTGTCTTTTGTTTTGTACTTTGTTTTGTGCTTTGCATTGTACTTTGCATTGCGTTGCGATTTACGTTCATGTTTGCCTTTCCTCTTGTCATACTTTCGTTCCTCTCTCTTTTCTCCCACTAAATTTATTTATAAGCACATTGTCCTCGCGCTCCCTATTAAAATAAGTTGGTTAGCACTTGTTGCTGATGTACTAAAATTGGCTGACACTTGTTGTTTTTGTAGAAAATTTGCTGGCGCTGTTGTTTTTGACCTGAAGCTAGCAAGTAATCTAGTTGGTGTGCAAGCAAATTGGTTTTAAAGCTAACGCGATGCTTAAGTTAGATGATCAACTGATTCGCGTGATTGCGGGTAAGTTAACTAGAGGGTAAGTTAACGGGCTAGCAGGCTAGCAAGCTAGCATGTAGGCTGGCAGCTAGCAAACCAACTGGCTAACAGGCAAGCAATTGCTGACCATGTGCGCAGTAATCATCCTGAGCTAAAATGTCACCATCATGATAATAGGCACCACGAGCTCGACAACCGCCGCAGACATCTTTGTAATCGCAACTGCCACAGGCACCGCTGTATGCCTGTGTGCGCAGCTTGTTAAATATGGGGCTGTTTTCCCAAATCTCGTTAAAGGGTTGCTTGCGAACATCTCCGGCTTCTTCGGTCATGTAGGCGCAAGGGCGCACAATTCCTTCAGAGCCTATAACACAATAAGTTAGACCTGCCAGACAGCCGCGAGTAAAGCGGTTTGCTATTCCTAATTGCTTGGCAACGCGTGTAAATTGCGGGGCACAGGTTGGCTTAACTTCAATTTTTACCTGTGAGGCTTTGGTCATAATCTTGCGTAGCAATTCTTCATTTTCTAGGACTTTTAAGCTTGTGTCCTTAATGTAAACTCCGCGTCCCACAGGAATAAGGAAAAAGATGTAGTGCGCAATTGCACCTATGTCTTGGGCAAAGTCGGTAATGTCTGTTACTTCGTCTCGGTTCCAGTCGACCACTGTGGTGTGAATCTGAAATGGCAACCCTGCCTTTTTACAGTTCTCTATTCCAGCTAGCGTAAGTGCATGAGCATCGGGAAGTCCACGAAACCTGTCATGCTTAATGGCGTCTAAGCTATCTATGCTAATGCCCATGGCGCTAGCGCCTAAGCTTTTTAGACGTGCGGCAACATCAGCGGTAATCAATGTGCCATTAGAGCCAAAGACCGGGCGTAGGCCATTTTTTGCGGCGTGAGCGACTAGCTCATAAATGTCCGGACGCAAAAGCGGTTCTCCACCAGAAAAAATCATGATGCGAAAACCGGCTTTGGCTATCTCTTCAATCATCTTTTTGCCCTCAGAAGTGCTTAGCTCGCGTTCGTCAGCGGCATCGGCATCCTGATAACAGTGTTCGCATTTTAGGTTGCATTCATTAGTGGTCATCCAAGACACTATCATACTAATATAATCTCCAATTTTTTGTTCGGAAGTACATGAGACGTACTTAAATAATTAAAAGCTACTTAGCAACGACTGCCGCGCGCACCGAGCAGTCGCGTAAATTGCTATGTGATTGTAGCATATGGCTTAAGCTCGCGCAACTCTGGTTATAAATGCGCTGGTGTAAGAGGTTAGAGGGTGTTTCTGTTCACGCCCCTTCCTCGTAGGGGACGCTGTCCACAGCGTCCCGTTTGCATCGGCCCTGAATTATTTTCTGCTTACATTCCCCTTGTAGGGGACGCTGTCCACAGCGTCCCGTTTGCATCGGCCCTGAATTATTTTATGCTTGCATTCCCCCGTAGGGGACGCTGTCCACAGCGTCCCGTTTGCATAAGCAACGGACATTTCACCCGACATGAGACGGGGTAAAAGCTCATCTATATCAAACAATTTTATGTGCGCATCACTAAAATCCAAGTTTTCTTTATTGCGCTTGTAAAACACCTCTGCCGCACTATGAATCCCAAAGCAAAACTGTGTTATATCAAGGCATATAGAATCTTTCTTGTTTGCAACATCATCATTTAGCCACGAACTACCAAATGCACTTGCTCCACCTGATTTAAAGCCGGAATTAAAAATTTGAAGCTTGAAATCATAAAGTAGCTTTCTCTTTTTGTTTACATCATCTCTGCCTTCATGTAAAAAAGCGCAGTGTAGTTGCCAGCACATATCAGCAGTGACGTATACATTATCCGTATCACAGTAATGCGGACAATACAAGGGGTCGGTGATTTCATTGCACGATTTATATTCATCGGGATTTTGACATGGTTTTGACACGCCATCACACACAGGAAAGTTACATGATTCGCGGCAGTCGAATTTGCTAATATTCTCATCATGCCATTTGCGATAACGCTCTCTGGATTTCATAAAAGGATACGCCGCTTTGCCGCAAATGTCGGGTAGGGTTAGTGTGAGAGCCAGAGCGAAAAGATATGCTTTTGCTTCAAGCGCCCTTTTTATATCGCCGATTTTTTCAATCATAACAACCTTTATCGTAAATTATCATTTAGAGCAGATGGCATTTTTGCTGTCTGGCGTATGGCGGGACGCTGTGGACAGCGTCCCCTACGCCAATTTGCAGTTAGTGCAGATGGCATTTTTGCCGTATGGCGGGACGCTGTGGACAGCGTCCCCTACACCAATTTGCATAATCCCCGAATTATTTTCTCTTTGAATTACCCTCGTATGGAACGCTGGCCACGGCGTCCCATACGCCAATTTGCATAATCATCGAATTATTTTCACTTTGTGTTTCCCTCGTAGGGACGCTGTCCACAGCGTCCCGTCCACAGCATCACGTTTGCATAATCCCCGAACCCTTTTCTACTTGCATCCTCCTGCGTCATCATGAGATTGCCGTGGCGGCTATGCTTAAGGCTCTGACACTTCGGTCTGGCCAACTAGAGCCTTAAGCTCTCGCTTTGCTCGCCTCTAGATGACATGGGGTAGGGCGTGAACAGAAACGAAATGCCATCCGAAGTGTAAAGTCAGGGTCGTAGAGGGTGGCACCCACACAAACTACAAAAGAGCACTAAATAGTGTCCTTAAATTGAGACAACGCCTATTCCATTTAAAACCGAGGAAACCAAGATAATTAAAAGCAGCACCGGTGCAACATAACGAATCATCACGCGAAAAAGCGGGGCAGACTTAAAGTGCGCGAGTGCAGCGTTCTTCTCGACATTATTAGATTCTACTTCTGCGATGATTGTGTCAGGTCCTATCCAATAACCAACAAAGATGCAAATAAGCAAGGCCACCAAAGGCATAAGAACACTATTACTAAAAAAGTCCATGATATCAAGGATTGACATCTGCGTGGTACCTATGGTTAGCGCGACGTCACTTAAGTCAGAAAAGCCCAGCGTAGGCGGCATGGCAAGAAGAAGAATCGCCATAAAAACCACAATCGCGGCGCGACGGCGCGGCCAATGTAGGCGATCCATAACAAAAGAGACCACCGTCTCGGCCAAAGAAATTGCCGACGTTAGGGCAGCAAAGAAGACAGCAAAGAAAAAGATTGCGCCTAAGACATCGG
>JAIRQA010000023.1 GCA_031256715.1 Coriobacteriales bacterium
TGGCGTAGAAGTGCGATTTATTTGCACCTAGGCAACTGTGAAAAACCTAACAACGATATTCTAAAAATCTGAAAGTAAATTACGAATTACCTCTTGACAAAACTATAGGAACACCCCCCTCGCGTTCCCACGTTCACTGTGACAATAACTGCCCACTTGACATTCATGCGAAATGCTTTACAATTGCATGAAATAGATTACGAGCAGAAAGCACTTATCATTTTTTTTGACAGTATTTAGTAATATTTGATGCCACTCATGTAACCGATAAACCAACTGAAAGGAGCAGCTATGCCAGCACTACAGGTTCGCGATTTCCCACAAGAGCTCTACAGCAGTCTGCGTGAGCGCGCCAAACAAGAGCACCGCAGCATTTCTCAGCAGACTATAATCGCTGTGCGAGAACATCTGAGCAATGGCTGTGCACAAAGAAGCAACGTGCCCAAAAACAGCAAATTTGGTAATGCGACTACAATAGACTATGAGAGCACATTTCGTCGCGAGGCAGAAAACGAGCAACGCACTGCGCAAGATGAACGAGCGGAAAAGCTTAGAATGGCGTTCGCCACAATTGATGCGCTTCCAAAGATTAACATACCTGATGATTTCCCCACCCCCACTCAGATAGTTCGGGAAATGAGGGACGAGCGATGATAGTTATGGACTGCGATGCCGCCATCGGCATTACTTTGGGAACCCAAGATGGGGAAGCGCTAAGGGGGCTGATGATAAAAAATGAGGAAATTATTAGCACGAGCTACCTGCATGCCGAACTCGCCAGCGCACTGACGAAATATGTCCGCGCAGGATTAATGGATAAAGATGAATCTGTACTTAACCTAAAGGCCGCTGCCGATCTTGTTCATACCTTCATCCCGCTAGAAGAAAACATCACCGAGGCTATGATTGAAGGTATTCGCCTAGGCCATTCGCCTTACGACATGCTCTATTTCACACTGGCAAGGCGCAATGGGGCTACACTGTATACTCTAGATCGCAAATTGATTGACCTTTGCGATAAGGAAAGGATAGACTGCATATATATCTACGACTTAGACCCAAATGATAAATAGGCTCTAAGATTGCTAAAAGCTAGATAGTGCATTTAATGACAACGACAATGACAATAACAAGCAGCGATGAGATTTACGTCGCCGTAAGGCAATGTCTTCTGTTGTACAAAAACTAGTTAACGCAAGCCTTTCAGTTGCATAAATACAAGCTAACGTTAGCCAATACAAGCCAGCATAGTCTAATACAAGCTAACACAAGATAATGCAAGCCAGCATAGTCTAACGCAAGCTAACCCAACATCAGATTATTAATCCTATACGACTCATCCTTTAGGCATTCGCCGTAAAATCAATCTGCTTAGAAGCAATTAATTTGCCTATTCTAAGCTCAAATTAAGCTAATTCTTCTTCGCAAAAACAAACACACAGCTTACACCACGAAATCATATACGCAGCTAGTTATGAGTTTTCTATGATAATTGCATCGATTACCACCAATAACACCAAGGCAAGAATCATGCTTCTGCTAAAATCCGAATCAGCATCATATGACCGATGCTATTGGGAGCAGTACAATTTGTGGGCAGTTGTACTAGTTATGGTCGCTTAAGCGACAAAGAAAATCGCAATTCTGCGATTACGACGAGAGAAGGAGAACCAAATGCAAGAATCACGCAATTTTAGAGACATTGGCACATCACAATCAGAAAGCGTGGCAAATGAGGCTAGCAAAATAAGCGCTGGCACAGACACAGGTGCTGGCTTTGCTAGCAAAGGCTTGGCCAATAGCACCGTTGCAGCGGCAGAAGAGACAAGCGCTGCAAGTGCACTTTCGCGACGTCACTTCTTAAAAAATGCCGCACTTGCAGGTATCGCCGGAACAAGTGCCATAGTTGGCGCGGGAGCGCTTGCTGCCTGCGGCACAAATGCAGGTTCTAACGCTGGCGCAGGTGACAGCACAAACACAGCGGCAACAGCTGAATGGTTACCAAAGGTGTGGGACTACGAGTGCGACATTCTAGTTATTGGTTATGGCGGTGCCGGTATGTGGGCATCACTTATTGGCGCTGATGAATGCGAGCAAGAAGTACTTATTTTAGAGAAGGCCCCCGAGCGCGGTGGCGGAAACAGTTCTATTAACAATGGCGAATGGACTATCGTCGAGCCAGAAAAAGCCGATCTATTTAAAGAGTATATCCGCGCATTCACACATGGCAAGACTCCAGAGCCAATGATTGACGCCTGGGTTAACGAAGCAACTCGCAACATGGAATATGCCGACAAGTATGGGCTTAGCTACGATGTGACTGAAGTAGCATTGGCAGGCTCTATACCTGAGTATTCCTTCCTAGACAATAACAAGTACAAGGGATCACAAAAGCTCTCTTCTATTGATGGCTTTGGCATGCGCAGTTTTCATGAGCTTGATGAGCAGCGCGAGGCTCTTGGCGCCAAGTTGATGTTTTCTTGCCATGATGAGCGCTTAATTCAAAACCCACAAACTAAAGAGATCGTTGGCGCTTACACACAAATTGGCGACGACAAGAAAGAAAAAGCCATAAAGGCACGCAAGGGTGTCATCATGTGCACTGGTGGCTTCGAGTTTAACGAGGATCTGAAAAACGCCTACCTAAAGTGCTATCCCTTTAAGTTTGAGGGCTGGCAGTTTAATACCGGTGACGGCATTAAAATGGTAGAAGACGTAGGTGCAAAGCTTTGGCATATGGATATGGTAATCTCTATGTATTCTATGTATACTCGCGACCCAGACTTCGACTTCTCGATATTAGCGTTTCCAGCAGGCTTCTCGTACTTTAATGTCAATCGTCTTGGCAAGCGCTATATTGACGAGAACAACATGGGTTCTCCACATAATGGCTGGCACACCCTGCTACATTTTGACGATGCCATAGACGACTACGACCGTATTCCTTCTTGGTGCGTATTTGACGAAACCTGCTTTAAGGCAGGCAAGCTTTCTACCAGTCAGGGCGACTGGTTTGAGTGCGGCAACTTTACCACTGATCTTCCCGACAGCATTCGCGCCTGGGATGGTTGGAGCGATGATAATCAGGCCGAGGTAGACAAAGGCTGGATACTTAAAGCCAACAGCATTCAGGAGCTGGGCCAAAAAATGAAAGACTACGACAAATGGATGGACATAGAAACTCTACAAGCAACCTTTGATGAGTATCAAGCATTTTGCGCCCAGAAAAAAGATGCACGCTTTGATCGCAATGCAGACACACTTGAGGCCTTAGATTCTGGTCCATATTATGCCTACGCGATTTATCCTGGCTCTTGCTCAACTTTAGGCGGTCCTATGAAAAACGAAAACGGGCAGGTACTTGATACAGCACAAAATGTTATCCCACGCCTTTACGCAGCCGGCTGCTTTGGCAACTTCCAAAGCCACTCTTATGGCATCACCGGCGGCAATAATGCAGAAAACATGGTTTGGGGTCGCATTAGCGCACGTCATTGTGCAGGTCTAGAGCCATGGGAGAAAAGCAGCAAATAGTATTGCCGCTTATATCAAGCTGCGCACTCTGCAGTAAGAGTGCGCAGCCTATGTATTAGTGATTCAAGCCTATGTATGAGCGATTCAAGCAGTTCACTAAAATTCACAGATCAGATTTTAAGTAACGCAGAACGAACATTTTTCCCTTTAAAGAGCGAGCTTTTTTTTCCTTTAAGATTTAAGCAAAGAACAAAGATAAGGACTTAACATGAATCATAACGACATTTCTGGTGACTTTTTTGCTAACACTTCCGGTTTGTCTAGTGACATTTCTAGTGGCAATTCTGATGGCATTTTAAGTGACATTCAATTCGCTTGCAGCCAAGACACTTGCACAAACAAGGATGCAAGCAATTGCGCTATAAAACACGCAAACAATCACGCTAAGAAGCACAAGTTTACAAACATCATGCTAATCACTTTAGCACCGGTAATTATCGTGGGCATCTTTGTTCTTGCGGCATTTGGCTGTGCGCCGTCAGGTTCTGGTGGCGCCGGCGAGGCGGTATCTGGAAGTGCTAGCACCAACAACATGGCGTCAGCCGAAGACGACATTGTTGCCGCTAGCTTTAGCTGGAGTATGCAAAGCGATTGTGCCACCTGTCACACCTCTGAAGCATCTGCCGCAAGCGATAGCAAGCATGTGCAAGCGGCAGCACATGAGGCACTTAAGTGTGTAAGCTGCCATGAGCAGGAAGCCGTACTAACTAAAAGCCATGATGGAGTAAGCCTAACGGACAAGCCTGCCACCAAACCTACAGTAATTACAGTTAGCGAGAAAACCTGCATTGGCTGCCATGGCGAGCTTGCCGATGTCGCAGAGCTTACGGCTAGCAGTGTTGCACTTAAAGACGATCAGGGCAAAATCGTTAATCCGCACCAAAGACCAGATGGCGAAACGCACTCTAATAATCCCGCAACTTGCACAAGTTGCCACAACAACCACTCTGAGACTTTGGCTCGTGACGCCAAGAAGTATTGTGCCTCTTGTCATCATCGTGGCATTTGGCAATGCGGAACCTGCCATGAAAAGCGCGACTAGAGCGTTGTGACACTTTAACACGGGATCGCGAGATACTGCTAATAAAGCCAATAAGCAAAATCTAAAGACCGATGCCGCGAAGAATTATCAACGAAAGCGTTAATGCTAGCATGCTAGCTATTGCGATATAATCCCTGCGGCTCGTAGACATTATTCTGTAGTGTGTACGAGCCGCACCATTGTAACAGCGGCTCTCCATAGCGATACCCAGCTCTTCGCTTTGACGAAATGCCGACGCGAATAGCGCTGTAAGTACTGGTACTAAAGCCTTTATTCTAGCAATAGGACCCCCCCTACCTAGATTAGCGCCACGCGCAAGTAGCGACTTATATATACGTTCATAAGTCTTTGCCAGCAATGGCACGAACCGTAAAGCGATTGAAACCATCAACGCAATTTCATAGGCGGGCACGCCAAAGCGCGTAAATGGCTTAAGCATAGAAGCCACCGCATCGCAAAGCTCGATATTTGTGGTCGTTAAAGTTAACAAGCTACCTGCCGTAAACAAGATGAGCAGCCTTAGTGTCATATATAGTGCACGGCTGATTCCAATATTAGTAAAAGTTAAGAAACCAATGTTAAAAAGTACGTCGCCCTCGGTGATAAAAAGGATATTAAACACCAGTGGAAACGCCAATAAAACGAGCAGCGGTGCTAAAGCGCCAAGCAATTCTGATGGCTTAAGCTTTGCTAGTATAATAGCTAATGTTATTGCTAGCACAAGCATTGCCATTCCTAAAAAGCCACTGGCAACAAAAGCAAGTACGATAAATGCCATCATGCAACTAATCTTAATGCGAGGGTCCATCCTGTGTATCGCAGAATCTCGCGCCACATAACGGCAAAATAAAACATTTAGCCTCATTTGGCATCGCCACCCAAACAATTTACAATGGCATTAGCAAGTTCGGTTGTGCTTAAAACAATCTGATTTGCTAAGGCGCCAAAATGATTTAAGGCAGGTTTTATAGCAAACTCTGCATTGGCTTTAGACTCTGCTGCCAGCTTTATAGCGAACTGGGTAGCTTGGGGAACGCCCAAATTTACATCTCGTAACTCTTGGGCGTGCGCAAAAACCATGCGAGGGTCGCCATCTAACATAACCTCACCTTGACTTAAAACAATTATACGTTCTGCCAACAAAGCCACATCGTCTATATCATGCGTCACAAGAATCACCGTCTTACCTGATTCGTGCAAGTCAGAAATCATCTGCAACACCAAGTCATGTGTCTGCGGATCCAAGCCGGTTGTAGGCTCATCAAAAATAACAACTTCGGCATCTTGTGCCAAAACGCCAGCTAGTGCAACGCGGCGTTTTTCTCCACCGCTTAAAGAAAATGGTGAGCGCATGGCAAAGCTGTCGTAGTCTAAGGCTAATTTGTTTAAAGCTTCGCGCACAATTTGCTCTACTTGTTGTTCTGGCAAGCCAGCGTTTTTTGGCGCAAAAGCAACATCGCCGGCAACCGTAGCAGCAAACAACTGGTGCTCTGGGTACTGAAAAGCAATCGCCACTTTTTTATGTATTTGCAAGCATACCTTTTTAATCGCTAAATCGCTTCCCAGTATACTTATTTTGCCCGACGAAGGTTGTTCTAGCCCACAAATTAACTGCATTAACGTTGATTTTCCCGAGCCACTATGACCAATGATTGCAGTAAGTGAACCTTGGGTAATCTCTAAATTTATATTGTTTAAAGCAGGGTTTTCTTGCTCGGGATAATAGTATGATACTTGATTTAGACTAATGGCAGACAAGGACTGCGGCGAGCGTGACGGCTGAGCTTGTTGTTGTGATTGCGACAAGGACTTTGCTTGCGCTTTGGGCTGCAACCGCGGTTGATGCAGAAGCTTTGGCTTAAACTCTTTGTCTGGCATCGTGCGCAAGGTCATATTAAACATCTCTTTACTAAGTGAAAGCAGATGTGCCCGCAACTCTCTTGGTCTTACTGTGGCAGGAATATCTATGCCGCGCAAGCGTAACTCTTCGGCAAGTAATACAGAAAACGGCAAGCCCAGACCAGGTTCACGTAATCGTGCAACGCTCTTAAAGACCTCGCGAGGTGTGCCATCAACAACAACGCTACCGCGCTCAAGTACAACTATGCGATCTGCCAGCGCCGCTTCCTCCATATAATGCGTTATAAGAATAACTGTCATGCCAGCCGCGTGAAGCTCGCCCATAACGCGACGAATTCCCCGCCTCCCCCGCTGGTCTAGCATGGCTCCTGGCTCGTCTAACACTAAAATTTGTGGTTGCATGGCCATGATGCCCGCAATGCATACACGTTGTTTTTGTCCACCAGAAAGATTCATTGGTTCACGTCTGGCAAACTCACTCATCCCTACATCTGACAAGGCCTCGTTAACCCTTGCTATTATGCTATCATGCTCTACACAAAGATTCTCTGGTCCAAAGGCGACATCGTCGGCAACAACACCTGCAACAATCTGAGAATCCGGATTTTGAAAGACCATGCCGGCACACGAGCGAATTGAGAAGAGCAACTCAGGCGCAGCTGTATCCATGCCACAAACCAAAACTTTACCAGTCGTAGGTGCAAGTAAAGCATTTATGTGACGCGCCAATGTAGACTTACCAGAGCCATTGGCGCCTAAAAGAGCAATAAATTCACCAGGCTGTATGTTAAGCGAGACGCCTGCTAGAGCCTGGTCATGAGAAGAAGCGTTAGAAGAGCTAGAGTCTTTGGCAGAAGCATTAGTGGTACTTGAGTCTAGCGCCAAGGCTTTGGGGGCAGCAAAGTCTTCAGCGACCTTAGCGCGGGCATACGAGTAAGTCACATCTTTAATTAAAACTGCCGGATGCTCTTTTGCGCAATTCTTTAAATCATATTTTGTGTCATTTTTTATATTATTCATATACTAAAAGATTATAGGCGATTGTTAGCAAATGACTTTGGCAAGTGTCTGATTGCAACAGCTAAATTTCTTGCTACTTGATTGCTAAACTTCTTACTAAACTTCTTACAAGCATCTCCCAAGCGTTCCAAGACATCTACTAGGCTTCAGTTTTTCTTGACATTAAGGTAAATCAGCGGCGGCTGGTGACACTAAGTGGCTCTTAGCGAGTCAGAGTGGCTCTAAGCGACTCTAATGGGCACTTTTACACAACTAAAACCTCATTTGTGGTTTGTATGTGTTATAGTTTAGCTAACGAAAGAAAGGTAGTTTATGAAAACAGTTGTTAGTTGGCTTATAACTTCAGTTGCGGTTGCAGCGGCCATTTGGTTGGTCCCAGGAATTAATCTTGTTGGCAGCTCCTCAACACTAGATATTGCACTTACCACAGCAATCCTTGCCGGGATACTTGCCCTTCTTAACACCTTTATCCGACCTGTTTTACAGGTCATATCGCTACCAATAACCTGCCTAACATTGGGCATTTTCTCTTTGGTGATAAACACAATTGTACTTTACTTAACAGCCTGGATTGGCAATACTATATTTAACACCGGTCTAGAGATAACGGACTTCCTTAGCGCATTTGGCGCGTCTATAGTCATTGCGATTGTTTGTGCCATTCTTAATGCAATTACAGGCGTAAAAAATGAGGAGAAACCGAATCATTCGATATAAACTGCGCGTCCATCCTGTATAGATACTTTAACACTAACAGAACTGTTGTCTTTTGGCAGCTTTTCTAAAAAGCTGCTTGGGATATCACCATTAAACCAAACATCTAATGTATGACATATCACAATATTGTTAATCTGCTCATCAATTCGCATTGTGAAATAACTGGGCATGCCTTGGCTTTCACTAAGTACGTCAATATACCCATCTATCGTTGAGTTCCTCCCTGTAGAAATTTCAAATAAATGCTTTCCTGCGAAGGTCTCCGCTCGTTTTATGCTTTCTGTAAAATCTTGATAGTTAAACCATACATACGAAATATTTTGCGCTGCTTTAGTGGGAGAAAAAGATAGCGTCTCGGCTTTAAACCATCCATCTTGTAATGAAAACTCTGCCTCTAGATTGTACAGAAAAAATTGCTGTAAGATAATTTCTTCAAATTCTGCATGGTCTATGGCATTTCCGGAAATAAGGAATTTTGTTTCTGAAGTAACAATCAAAGGCAATCCATGCGCAACAACAATATTCCCTAGTTCTTCTTGCACTGCCAGTGAAACCCCGTAACATAAAGTATCGTTTTGTGCCAACCACGGCTCATAATTTGCTATTACCCCGCGTGCTTTAAATATCCCAGATGAACTTATGCTTAACCATTCATTAGAACTTTCTAGGTCATCTACTTTAAAGCGCGCTAAATTATTTATAATTTCTCTCATCTCATCTACACTAGTAGACTTTTCATACATATTAAATAGAGTATCATCATTAGTCTCATTTACTGTTTCGGACGCAACATATCCCTTGTAGTCATAAAATGCAAATCCGGTAGCTGTAGTTAATATAAAGACCACAAGAAATACAGTTGCGCAGATGAGTTTTATTTTAGAATCGAGCATTTTGTCTTTTGGCGCAACTGCACAATCAGCTTCACTCTTTTGTAAACGTGCAATTTTTAGAAAGTACTTATCTTCATAGATAATGCGATATCCATAATCGCGAAGAATACTTGGAATCAGTATTCCTACAGTTGCTCCAATCATATCAATTGTAAAATCAACAATGTCGCATATTCCAAGAGAAAATAGATATTGAGAAGCCTCAATGCCCACAACTAAAGCAATTGATGCAAGAAACGCTTTGGGAAAGGTCTTGAGGAAGTAAAAAAAGACAGCACCTACGGGAATGAATAACAAAAAATTAATTAGTACAGAAGCAGGATATTCGATAATAGAACTATAGATGTCAAATATATCCATATTTATTTCTCGCGTTCCAATACTTTTGAGCATGGTGATCGCAAGCAGTAGCGCGAAAAATACTATGGCTTCAATCTTTATTAATTTGGCAGAAAATCGATTACTTAACAACTGATATATATTTACATATAGCAATATACTAAATATTAGTAACACGCATTCGACAAAAAGTCGATCATCCATTGTCTTAAAGCCGAGCAGCATTACTAGGCTAGAAAAAGCGCTAACATAAACAACAAAGCGCATCATTACCCATGCGCAAATTGATATAATTAATGCAACTAAGATTTTTATGATTTTCTGCTTCATTTTCTCCTCCTTCTTAGCTTTATTAGACATCAAATAAATTTCAAAAGCAAAGTACCACAAAAAAGGGGGCTGTATTAAAAACAGCTTGTGTAACTAGCAACGTACAATTAGGGACGTATAGCTAGCAATGTATAACTAGGGGCATCAATACAACTTATCTATCCTAACACATAATAGCAAATACTAATGCTCAACCTTCTGCATCAGTCCAAACTTTTGTTTGGCGCGTTCCAATTTTTCTAGCATAGGTCGCGCTAAGACAGCCAAAAAAAAGATAGTGACAACACCTTGAAGCACGTTAAATGGCAGGCCTGTTGCTAAAACAGCCAAAAGCGACTGCACAGATACCGACTCTGTAAAAAACAGCAAGTACAAGATATCAACTATTAAACCATAAAGAACTACCACAGACAAACCACCATAAAGGCAAAGTAAAGTAAGCCTAAGTGAACTTATGCGTCTATTGTGACTTAGCGCCTCCGTTGCTTGTGCGACAATTCGCCGTGTATCTGACGTGGGAGCCTGAATAAACTCTAAGATTTTCTTGTCTTCACAACAACGCTTTTCGTCGCATTTGCTCATCTTGGCACCATCTACATGCTCTAAGATTTTCTTGTCTTTATCCTTTACTGCGCAATCATGGCCACCTTCGCCTTGCCAAGCAACCCCATGAAACAAAAGACCGGCAAAATAACCAACGCTACCAAAAGCAAGCATCTGAAATGGCGTCCATGGTCCATGCCCAAATATAAAATTCCCCAAAAATGCCGAGAGCGCACCAACCATAAAACCACTTTCTGCACCCAGAGCCACACCGGCAATGATAGCAATTGCGGCTACTGGCTTAAATTGCGGCAGCATAAAAAAAATTGCTCGTCCCACTACTGCCAAAGCCGTAAGCACTGCAATTACGGCGAGCTCACGCGCCTTTGGACGCCTGCCTTCAAAACGTACAAACATTAGCAACAGCGCTAAAACAATAATAGCAACTGCTGCAAGATAATAGTTAAAGACAGCCAAGATTATCGCTCCTATTTAGCATGCGGTCTTGCTCTTCTCTAACCTTAATTGCACTAAGAAGATCTTCTGTGGTCACGATGTTATCAAGTATGCCGCGACTCATACGGTTTGCGGCAGTTGTATAAAACGAATTTCCGCAAAAGAAGTTTCGCGAACAATTGTCTGCAACTATAACGCCATCAAAAAGCAAGACACAGCGGCTAGCGTTGGCGGCACAAAACTCGATATCATGCGACACCATTATAATAGTAATATCTTTAGCTAGTAAGCTAGCCAAAATCTTTGCAAATTTTTGCTTAAAGAAAGCGTCCATACCCTTTGTAGGCTCATCTAATAGTAAGATTTTTGGTTCAGCAAGCAATGCCATTGCCAATGCTGAGCGCTGCATTTCTCCACCAGAAATATCATATGGGTGACGCATGATGATATTGGCAATTTCTGTAACCTCAATTGCCCAAGCTAGTTTGCGCTCGCGCTCGTCTTTAGAAAGCTCTATAGGCATAACGCTAAGCAAATCCTGTATGATGCTAGTGTGCAAGAATAATGTTTGCGGATCTTGCGGCAAAGCGCAAAGACCAATACCGGAAGCTTTTTGCGCGTTGCCTTTTATGAAGTCTAAACCAGCAACACGCAAGCGGCCACGATATGGTTTTAATTGCCCAGTAAGTGTGCCTAAAGCTGTTGTCTTACCGGCACCATTACCGCCAATAATTGCCAAAAAATCACCTAAAAATACATTTAATGAAAAGCCGCGCAAGATATCTACGCCATTCTTATCATAGCGAAACCAGATGTCGCGGGCGCTAATTACCGGATCTGTCTTTTGCGGCAACTGCGTTTCCGATTTCGCCACTTGTGATAACTTCTTTTGCGACAGCAGCTTTTCAGACTCCATCTTTTGCGACACTAAATCTAGCTCACGATTTTCACACAAATGCCATGTCATCTGCTGTTGCACTTGACCTTTGCGCAAGTAACTTGTCGGCTGCTTTTGCGTCTGGCATTCACGCAAGTGCCGCGACAGCCACTGTCTGCCTTCACGAATACTTACGGGTATTTTAATGCTAGAATCTAAATTAATACTGCGTTTATCAGATGCCTCAATGGCCTCAATTTTAGCGCCCGCAAGCAATGCAACTCGCATTGGTGTGGGCAAGGCAAGAAGCATAGCATCATCCAAAGCAGCCAGCCTTAAACCAACATCTGCTGTCGTACCCTGAGCAAGAAGCCGACCTTCAGACATTACCAACACACGGTCACTTAATGGCAGTGCGTCTTCTAACCTATGCTCGCTTAATAAAACAGTAACCCCAAGCTCATCATTTGCTTTGCGCACAGCAAACAAAAACTCGGCTGCCGCTATTGGGTCAAGCATAGATGTTGGCTCATCTAACACCAAAAGCTTTGGCTGCATACTCATAACTGCTGCAAGGTTCAGGATTTGCTTCTGACCTCCAGAAAGCTCCGTAACATGTTTGTGGTACCACTCCTCAATACCAAAAAAAGACGCCATCTCTGCCACGCGCAAGCGAATCAGCTCGTTACTAACGCCTAAGCTTTCTAAACCAAATGCTAGCTCGTGCCAAACTTTATCGGTAACTATTTGGCTGTCTGGGTTTTGTAATACATAAC
The DNA here is from genome assembly GCA_031256715.1 of Coriobacteriales bacterium. Classification (GTDB taxonomy): domain Bacteria; phylum Actinomycetota; class Coriobacteriia; order Coriobacteriales; family UBA8131; genus JAIRQA01. Next base: position 12,388 of record JAIRQA010000023.1, read on the forward strand.
CGATCTTGGCAGCTTGCTCTCGCAAGGGAATTTCAGGCAGCGGCTGGCCATCAAAAAACACCTTGCCACGCAAATTGCCATGCGGCGCCAGAGCGGTTTTTAAATGCCTCAACAACGTAGTTTTGCCGCAGCCGCTGCGGCCACAAAGCACAACGAATTCTCCACATGATAACTTAAAAGAGATATCATTAACCACAACCTCATCAGAGCCAAGATAGCTAAAACTTAAATTTTGGACTTCAACGAACGCCATATGGCATCCTCCCATAAACCAAAGACCAAAGGAAACGCACAGACTGCAAGCCAAGCAAGAAGCATCATAAGACCTGCCCATCCTTTAACGCCCATAGTGAACAAAGGAAAATAGCTTACGTTTATCGCGCCACTGGCAACTGTTGCTGCACAGATAACTGCCGCCGTAGCTATAAAAACCAACGCATAAATATCGCGCCTGACAAGTCTAAAGTCAGAGTATGACGTACGCTTGCCAGTGCCATATCCCCGCGAAGTCATAGAGTCAGCCGTGTCTATAGCGTTTTCTAAGGCCCAAGTTGTTAGTATCCCAAAAACCGCAAATGAGTCCTTGACCTTAGAGATTATTGCACGCAAGATTTTTCGCTTGCCAAAAGCTTCATTGTTCGCGCCATCTTTATCTACGTTACACCCTTGTAGAGATATTCGGATTTTTCGCTTGCCAAAAGCTTCATTTTGCGCACCTATGCCCATCGCTTGCCTTGCAGACATAATGCGCATTGCCTGGTTTTTGTAATGCGGCACATGCCTTAACACCATACAAACCACAAGTGACAATGCCGGTGTAATGCGTCCAAAGAGCCAGATAAATTTATCTGCTGTCATAATAGCGTTATAGCAATAAAACCACTGAACAACAGTACCTAGCATTAAACCTCCCAAGGCGCCATAAAGCAAAGACTCAGCGGTAAATGGATTGCCAGTCCAAAGATAAAAAAGGATAGTTGCTCCCCTATGGTTAAATGCGGGATTTAATAAAGCCGCTAAAAGCATAACTGGCACAAGTAAGGCAAGCGTAAAGCGCACGGCTTTAGCTCCGGTCAAATAAATAGCATAGCCTGTGGCGCCGGCAAAAGAAATTGCAAGCACCACAGGATGCAAAAAGACCACGCTAAATACAATTACGAAGCCAAAGAACAGATAGCCAGGTCCTGGGTGCAATCCGCCAAAGGCATCGCGTACGCTTGCTGTGTTCATCGTTGTATAGCGCCTACCGCTTCCTCACTGCGCAATGTCGCATGTGTTCATCGTTGCGCAACGCCACCTGCATCTGCGCCCCTGTCTAATGTATAGCGAAACAAAACCGAATCGCCATTGTTTAGCACATAGGAACTGCACGCGTAGTTAGGATACCAACCATTCACAGAGTAAAGCCAACCGGAATTAGGTCCGCCATCAAACTCGTAAAGATTGCCAATACCCTCTATATACGAGCTATTATACATAGGATTAAACGAGAACTCCATATGAATGCCCATTGTCTGGCACTCGCGCCTAAGCACATCAAAGGCGGTTTCTCCCTGAGTAAATGCCACCGTTCTTGGTGCCACAATATAACCTTGTCCTATAACACTAGCATCAATTGTTAGTGTTATACTTTTTTGTTGAGAAGAAGCAGCCTGCTCCTCTGGCGGCGGCACCTGAGTTGTTGCATTGCCGGCAGAACCTGACCCCCCTGCCCCTGACGGATTATTGTCACTTGCGCCATTGTTAGCAGCGTTTCCCGTTGTAGAACCGCCAGTTGTAGAACCACCTGCTGCTGAACCGCCCGTTGTAGAACCGCCAGCGCCACTAGCTTCACCTGTTGCACTTGTGCCATTAGAACCGCTAGATCCACCGGAAGCGGAACTGCCACCTGAGTTAGCAGCCGCTTCTGAACCGACACCTAAAACACCACCGTTTGTAGCAGACACGCCATCAGGGTCGCTATTTTTATCAGTTGTTGAAATGCTGCCGTCGGAGTTTTTCTGGGCATCTTTATTTGTGCTATTTGTATCTGAACCATCCACTGCCAAAGAGGCGCCTGTTTTTGTTCCAGCTGTCGCATCCCCGCCGATAGCACCGTTAGACACACCATTTACAGCAGTTGCATCTGTTTGTGCCGCTAGATATAAGTCATACCCAAATAGCATAGGCGCAAACGCAAGCGCACTTGCGCCTAACGCTAAGACAAGCAAGGCAACTACAATGGCAATCATGCGTTTGTTCATGAACCCTGTCTGTTTTACCAT
>JAIRQA010000055.1 GCA_031256715.1 Coriobacteriales bacterium
ATTGCTGTTGTTGTTAACGCTTCTGATTTCTGTTTGCACTCCACCGTATGCCACTGTCTCTCCTGTCACAATTTCTTGGTTTGATATCTTCATGAAGATGATTATACAACAAGAAAGAATGATGTGTTGCGTCATTTTTATTAGTTACGCATATTAGTCACGCATACCTTTTATCTGATGGTTGTAGATTGCTCTGTAATTATAGAAGAAACATCGTAGGGGCGAACTTTGTTCGCCCGCAAAGTTGTCAATCACACAAGCTTGCGGGCGACCTCAGGTCGCCCCTACAATAGCGCTGACTTCTGCGCAAAACGCAATAACATAACAAGAAGTTATTTTGCTATCTTAATCTCTTATAACTTTACTAGCATGCTACTATAGTAGTGCCGCTTTGCCCTACAAGCGAGTCGGCTGCTTTGTCTAATGAGCCAATAATTGCTCTTCTGTTCTTTGTTATCGCGCTAGCAGAACAGTCATTGGCATCGTTGTTGCCGCCAACAAACATCATGCCAGCCTGCACTTTGGGAAGCATGCTGCCTGCGGCAAAGTAGCCCTTCTCGACATAATTTGCAGCTTCAGCTAAAGTGATAGTTTCTAGCGCCATTTGCTCGGGAGTGTTAAAGTTTATGAAGACACGGTCTACGGCAGTAAGTATTAGCAAGACATCGGCATCTACAAGGTGAGCCAGTTTGGCGGCAGCAAAGTCTTTGTCTACAACCGCGTCTACACCGTGGTAGCGGGTGCCACTATAAACAACCGGCACGCCTCCGCCGCCGCAGGCGATGACTACTTGCTTGTCTTCCATAAGCGCTTTTAGCGTCAGCTTTTCGTAGATATCTATGGGTTTAGGGCTGGGCACAACGCGACGCCAGCCGCGACCAGCGTCTTCGCGATAGATATTGCCGGTTTCTTGCATTAGCCGCTTGGCATCGCTTTCGCTATAATAGCCGCCTATGGGTTTGCTGGGGTTAGCAAAAGCGCTATCGTTGGCATCAACTACCACTTGCGTGAGCATGGCAATCACGGGGATGTCGTCATGACCGCGGGCTACGAGCTCTTCGTCTATAGCTTGCTGCAGATGATAACCAATGTATCCTTGGCTCATGGCGATGCACTCTGCAAATGGAATCAGTGGCACGTCGCCCTTTGCATGACTGTCTTCAAAGGCGAGGCGAATCTGACCAACTTGTGGGCCATTGCCATGCACTATGACTAATTCATGACCAGCTTCTATTAAATCGGCTATCGCCTTAGAGGCAACAGTTGCTCTTTCTAGTTGTTCTTGGGCGTTGTTACCTAAAGCGTTGCCACCAAGGGCAACGATTATCTTTGACATGATATGCTCCTAATTATGATTAAGTCAACTTGCGGCATTTTTAAGAAAAGCCCTAGGGCAACTTTTGGTTAACCCTAGGGCAGTCTCATGCCACTTAAAAATTATGCTGGCTGTTGCTGGGTAATGCAGTGAATGTTACCGCCACCATAGACTACTTCGCGGGTCATGACACCTACGGCCTTATGGTTAGGAAACATTGCCTGAATCTGCTCTACAGCAAGAGCATCGTTTTCGTCGCCATACTGAGGCACAATGACGCCACCTGTTGTGATCAGAAAGTTCATGTAGCTAGCGATACAAATCTCGCCATCTTCACGTGGCAACGTGCCCTCTACAGAGTCAATGGCAAAGTCGCCTTTAATAGTCACGGGCTTCTTGGGCATGCAGAGCTTGTGTACCTTTAGCTTGCGACCCTTGGCATCGGTTTGCTCGCATAAAAAGGCGTAGCTTTCCTGAGCTACAGAATAAAAGGGGTCTTCTGGGTCGTCAGTATAAATGCAAGCTACCTCGCCAGGAGCGACAAAGCAGGCAACATCATCTATGTGACCGTTGGTCTCTTCTGGGTCTATGCCATCTTTAACCCAGATTACTTTGCTTATGTTAAGGTAGTCTGCAAGTATCCGTTCAATCTCGTCGCGGCTAAGGTCGGGATTGCGTCCTTCGCTTAAAAGGCACATCTCGGTTGTGAGCACTGTGCCTTCGCCGTCTACATGAATGCTGCCGCCCTCTAAAACGAAACCTTCGGTTTTGTAGGAATCTACACCTGCAAGTTCACAGACTTTCTGGGCGACGAGTGCGTCTTGATCCCAAGGGAAATAAAGGCCGTCTACCAATCCGCCCCAGGCATTAAATTCCCAGTCTACACCTCGGATCTCGCCTGTGGCATCGTTTTTTACAAATGTTGGTCCACAGTCGCGAATCCAAGAATCGTTAGAGCTCATCTCGACAACTTGAATAGATGGATCAAGTATGGCGCGAGCATTTTGATACTGAGCCTGATTGACGCCCATGGTCACAGGCACAAACTGGCTAATGGCTTTAGCTACTGCCGCAAATGATTTTTGGGCAGGTTTGCCGCCATCGCGCCAATTGTCTGGGCGCTCTGGCCAAAGCATATAAACGCGACTTTGCGGTTCATATTCTGCGGGCATTCTAAAGCCATCATTTTTAGGCGTTGAGTCTATTCTTTTCATTCTTCTTCCTTTCTGTTGCCATATAGTGGCGCAAATGAGTTGTTAAGGCTAGGTAAACTTGCTGGTGGTAAGCTTGCCGGTGGTAAACTTGCCTGTGTTAAACAAGGCTGCCATACACTTAGAGTTCAGTCCATCACATTCGGCGTTTACGGGCTAGGCTTGCAAGCGTCATACAATGTTGTTAAAGCGCCTATTCTTGTTCTTTCTTTCTGTTTGCAAGAACGATGACCAGCACTTCTCCAAATATTATTGCTAATATGACACCAATGAGGGTTGGTGCGACGCCAACCATAGACGCTTCATCCCAATACAATTCTCCGGTGCCGCTAGCAAGCTCGTTAGCTAGCAAGCTAGCATCTTTGGCAGTTATGCCATCGTCTAGTAGCTTTTGTACATAAAGTTCCTGACTATCATCGGGAATTTCGTTTAGTTCTGCCAAGACCCAAGCATCGTCTTCGCTGATGCCATCGGCGATGGCGGTTGCAGCATAGGCTTGAATATCATCGTCTGTGACTTCATTTACGGGTACCGGGAATAGCGAAAGCACGATGGTTACGGAAAGAATGACTACCGGCACAATAGCAAAGAGCTTGTTTAAGACAGAGCCGCCGGGTACACGATATGGGCGCTCTGTATCTGGATGGCTTTTGCGTAACTTAAGCCAGGCGGGAAACATTGGCACATAGCTCATAAGTAGGGTGATGATAGAAAGATTAAAGAAAGCCCAAAACATAGCATCTGCCTCGGCGCTAAAATAAGGCAAGCAGACTCCAATTACAACAATGATAGACGCAACAATGCCATTAAGAATGGGTGCGCCAAGGGGCATATCTTCGTCCTTTTTGCGCATCTTTGCAAAAAACTTGGGCATGTCGCCGTTTTTGGCTCCGTAAGCGGCAACATAGTTTACGCCATAACTCCAGCTAACCATATTGCCAAAAAGTGTAATTAAGAAAAGTACGCCTGCTGCAACAACTAGCCAAAAGACATCGGCGCCTACCATGTAGTTCACAGCATCTACTATGCCAAGGTCGGCGGCAACCTCTTCTGGAGGAATTGCCACGCCAATGCCAAAGGACGATATGATGTAAACAATGGCAATAGCAATACCGCCGGCAACGATGGCCGTAGGTAATTGCTTTTGGGGATTTTCCATCTCTGATGATACGGAGCTCATTACCTCAAAGCCCATGAAGTTAAAAAGAATAATCGTTAACGCTCCAAGACCTAAGACAATGCCAGGCAACGAGAGTTCGCTAAATGGCGCAAATGATTCTAAAGTGAAATCGGTCGCGCCTACAAAGCCATTGTTAACAAAGGTGACTATGCCTAAGACAAGCAAAAGTATTGCTAGACCAATCTTAATTGCCGCACCCGCATTCATTACCCATGCCGAATCTGAGACTTTAAAAAGCGATATCGCTACAACAATCCAAACAAATACCAAGGCGATTGCCATCGAGCCAAACATTCCCAAGGTATCAGAACCAGATGGGTCTATAAGAAAGTTTATCACCAGTGGAAATAGTACAGCTAAAGAGCCCATCCATACCGGGAAGTTTATCCAATAATACCAACTTACGCGGGTGCCCCACTTCTTGCCGTAGGCTGTTTTTACCCAGTCATAAAGACCGCCTTCGTCGGGAAATGCTGTAGAGAGTTCTGAGGATATTAGCCCGTAAGGCACCAAAAAGAGTAAAATAAGAATAAACCACCAAATGTATTGGCTGTTACCCATGCTTGCAACTATTGGCGCTGCCTCGGCCACAAAGACAACGCAGATGACCATTAGTATGGCACTTGCAAGACTAAACTTCTTTGTTTTTTCTGTTTCCATTTCTCCTCCTCCGTTTTTGTTAAGTATTTTTAGTTGTATTTGTATAGGATGTATTTGTGTAAGTTCTAAAATACACCTATTTTACTTTGCAAGCAAGCTATCTAGTTCAGCTTTTGCTTCGTCTGCCTTAACGCTATCTAAAGCAAGCTTAGGCATGAAGTAAACAAGTATACCGCGAATAGAGGTCAGGCGGTTTTCGGCCTCATCCCAACAAAGCGAGTATGGAGCATCTAAGACTTCATTTGTGACTTCGCAAATCTCTGTGGGAAAGTTAGGAACACGCGATGCGGGCAGACAATGCATGAATTTGGCATGAGGTGCGGCCTTTTTCATCATTGCATCTGTAACTTGGTATTTTGGATAAAAGATGCGCTCCATGTCTTCAGGGCTGCGCTCGTCATCGTAAAGCCCATACCAAACATCAGTGTAAACAAAGTCGGCATCGCGCAAGCCGATTTCCTCGTTGTCTGTGAGTGTGAAAGTTCCACCGCTAACTTCGCAGTTTGCCTTAAGCACAGCTTGGTAGGCTTCATTTAGTTGGTAGCCCTCAGGTCCAAACTGTGTAAAGTGTCCGCCCATCTTAGTAACAATGAATCCTAAAGAAGCGCAAACTTGCGTGCAGTCGCCAACAAAGGTTACACGAATGTCTTCGATATTTTTACCTGCGGGCAAGTTTTCTACGATGGTGCAAAGATCACCAAGTTCTTGTGTGGGGTGATTGTAGTCGCTCATGGCGTTAATTACTGGTATGCTGGCAAACTTAGCAAGATTGGCAACGTCTTCGTGCCTGTCAACGCGAGCCATGATGATGTCTACAAGACGGCTGAGTACTCGTGCTGTGTCCTCTAGTGATTCATGGCCCCCAAGCTGAATCTGACCAGGCGCCAGAAATTGGGCGTGACCACCAAGCTGCGTCATAGCAGTCTCAAACGAGACGCGGGTGCGTGTCGAGCTTTGCTGGAAAACCATGCCTAATGACTTATTCTTTAGCAGCTGCGGGTAGTGTCCAGCCTTAATGGATTTCTTTATTGCAAGCGAAATGTTAACGATTTTTAGAAGCTCCTCTTTTGTTAGAGGTGTAGAGTCGATGTAGTCTTTAACGCGTGGCATTTTAGTTCCTCCTTACTGTTGGTTAAAGCGGTTGGTTTAAGCAATGTCAAATTAAAAAGCAGGGTTAATTCTATTGTTAACAATCAGGCAGACATGAAGTTCATTAGTTTGGTAAGAAGTTGGCTATCAGTTCTGAACTTCAGCAACTAATGAGAAGTTTAGCTACCAGTTCTGAACTTCAGCAACTAATGACAAGTTTGGCTATCAGTTCTGAAGTCCAGCAGTTAATTAGAAGTTCAGCTACCAGTTATGAAGTCCATCTACCAATCTTAAAGTCTAGTTGTTAACAATGCATGCAAGTGCGTCCACTTGCAACCGGCCTCGCGCAAGCCTGTTAAGCAAACCATACTCTGACATTGTGCGAAGCGCTAGTGAAAATTGCGTTTTCGTACTATTGGCAATGCATGTGTACAAAGTTACTTTCATGTGGAAAATGGTACATACGCTGGTAAATAACGGGAATTTGGTATTCTGCTCTATTTTGTATCTACATGGCGTCACAGATTATAACATGCGATAAACTAAAAGTTCTAATATCATTAACATCGCTACTCGCGAGGTCAGATTGATGCTATTTTGTTTGATTTCGTCGGCAAAGACATAGAAGTTTACATCACTCATGTTTTGGATGGTGTTGTTGTCTGCACGAGTAATAGAGACGCACAAAGGCTTGTGTTCGAAGAGTATATGTTCTACGGTAGAGACTAGTGTGCGGTCTTCTCCAGAAAAAGATAACAATACAAGTAAGTCACCGTCGCGGATGAGGTCAAGCATTGCAGTCACCTGATAGGGTACTTCGGGGAAGTAGGTGCGAAGGCCAAGACCTAAAAATAGTCTTTCGGCGTAACGGCCGATGTCATTGCAGTTTTCGTCGGCAACTACATAGACATTGGGTTTTCGTGCCAAAAACTCTAGCACGCGTTCGACCTTGTTCTCTGGTAGGACGCGCACAGCTTCGGTGACATTTTTTAGGTATTCGTCGGCATATGGCTTGTTGTGCAAGACGTCAGGGACGGCTGCTGTGTGAACTCTGTGCTCGGTTATGAGCAGGCTATGAGTGAAGTCTCTGTAGCCAGTAAAGCCAAGCTTTTTTGCAAAACGCAAAATGGTAGTTTTAGAAAGATAGCGGTCGTTGGCAAGCTGTTGGATGCTCATTCCTTTTACCTTGTCCATATTGCGTACCACGTAGTCAAAGAGCGCTCGTTCTGTTTGGTTTAGCTTGGGTAAGGCATCTTGCGTTGCCAAAAAGAAGTCCTGTGCCATGGGTGTGCTCCTTGTTCACAATTCCTAATTCCTAATTCCTAATTCCTAATTCCTAATTCTATTATGTTAGCAGAATTATGTTTATAAGTATTTATAGGGCGCGGTTATTTATTGGTTAGTTGTTTGTTAGTTTCTGTTTACGCCCCCTGCGTCATCCTGAGATTGCCGCATGTTAATGCTTAAGGCTTTGACACTTCGGTTTGGCGAGCTAGAACCTTTAAGCTCTCGCTTTGCTCGCCTTTAGATGACATGGGGTAGGGTGTGAACAGAAACCTTTGTAATTAACTGTTATTAATTGGCAAATGGGTTAACTTCTTGTTGCGTGTCTAAAAGTGTGAATGACAGTGAAAGCAAGAGGCGCATCTGTGCATCCTTTAGATCTAAACCCATGATGTCTTTTATCTTGTTCAGGCGGTAAATAAAGCTTGATCGCACAATAAATAAGTCCTCGCAAGACTGAGTTGCGCTGCAGTTGTTGTTAATATAAACGCGTAAAGTGTTATATAAGTCGCTGCCATGTTGTTGGTCGTGGCTAATAAGTGCGAACAATTCCTTGGGTACAAAGAACTTAGGGGCAATGTTGCTTGCAATACAGCTCATAGCGTATTCTAAGAGGTGATCCTCAAAGCGGGCAACAACGTGCGGTTTATTTTGCTCTGCATGACCAAGCTGGTTTAGTTGTCCAGGCAAATTTTGATGTTGATGCGCTTGTCCCTGCATCTGTCCCTGCACTTGTTTTTGCGCTTGTCCCTGCATCTGTCCCTGCACTTGTTTTTGTGCATGTCCTTGCACTTGTCCCTGCACTTGTCCCTGCGTTCCAAGCTGTTTCAGTTGCCCCTTTTGTCCATTAAGCCATTTTAAGGCAATGCTGGCTTGGCTGTAATGTCCTGCGATGTTTTTAAGATCAGAGAAGCGCGAGCTTACGCCTAAAACTAATCCAAGGTTTAAAGCTAAGTCTGGAAGTTCCTGCAAAAAATTCTTTTCGCTTACATTGCTTCTTGTAAGATTAACAAGTACAGCGATATGACTTTTGTAGGGTATGGCAAGACTCACAAATGACTTTTGAATGCGCTCACAGGTAGCTAAATGTGAACGCACAAAGCATGAGTCGTACACACTACGTTCAAAGGTAAAGTCGCAGCATAAACAGAGGTACTGATGCTCATATTGCTGCCATCTAAGTCCGGCAATGGCAGACGAAAAGTTGTCAAACGATAAATTTCTTCCCTCCAGTACTTGCAGCAAAAAATTACGTGGGTCTGCTATGCCGCTTTCGTCTGATGGTTCACCACGTAAAAAAAGCAGTTCTATATAGTGAGCCAACGTGCGTATTAATATAAAATCTTTATAGGATACTTCTTGATAATTGGGATGTATTGCCAGCGTAAGATGATAATCGCTATACGCGTGAATACCGCAGGATAAGGTAGTGGTGTCATATGCCTGCATTTGCGCGAATATGGGTTCGCTATTGCCAAAGTCCCTCCCTTTGGCTTCTTCCTGATTGCCATCATCAATCATGTTTTTGGGCATAAAGTCGCCCTCGCGAATCTCGTTTAGCTGTGCATCGCTAAGTCGTACGTTTTTATATACGCGGCGCACGATAATTTTTGCCAGCCGATCGTTAATCCAAATGTCATTTTTAATCACGTCTAATGACGCAGAAACAAGGTCGCTGATGCTGCCATAGTTGCTAATTATCTTTTCTAACTTCTGCTCCCAAAGATTAAAGCGATAAAAGAGGCGTTGCGATTCATTAAGTAGGGTAGAGCGTTTGATGTCTGAGTCCTCTATCCAAATGATGTCGAACCATTTATTGGCGCATATTTTCTTAGGTGGTTTGCCAATGCAGATACAGAAAAAAGGTTTACAGAAGATCGCCGCTTGCAACTTGTTGCATTCAGCCAATAGCTCTACGAGCTTACCCTCGCTTGTGATATAAACAACGTTACTATCGTAGTTGTCTAAGGTTTCTAGCAAAAGTGGATAATCGATTTCTGCCAAGCGATAATCGGAGTTTAAGCTGGCAACTACCTTACGATTGTAAAGTTGTTCTTTAAGCTCATGTTCGATAAGAAACATATTTAGTTTCATCGCATTGTTCCTTTACGTTTAGCGCTCGTAAATCTGACCGCCGCCTAACAACTCATACATGGTGCGATAGATAGAGTCTGGTTTATTGATCTTTCTGGTTTGTGGTCGCATGACAAATCTTTCTGCTGTTCCATTTATAAGGTGTTTTAGATTAATAGCTGAATTTACTTTTAAGGCATTGGTTAAACAGATGTCTTCGCAGACGCGACACTGAAGACAATGCGCCGGGTAATGCTCTATTCCTATTATTTCATTTTTTGTGACGTCATCGGTTTCTTTAAACTTAGTGATTGCTCCGGTAGGACAAAATGTTGCGCACATCTGACAAGTTGTGCAGGTTTCTATGTCAATTTCAATTTGTCCCCAAAGTCTAGTTGTAATTTGTTCTGCTGTTGGGTTGCCAAGTAGACTAAGGCTGTTTAAAAGCACTTCACGTTCCTGTGGCATAAAATGAGGCAAAGTTCCGTCTTTCATTACTTTTTGTGGTGGTTGCTGCGCGTCTGTTGTATTTGCAGTAGTCATAATGCTTGCTGTTAGCTCTGAAGCTATAGTTTTGGCGCCAGTCTTAAACTGTGCAAAGAATTCCCGCCGTGATAGCCCAGAAGAATCAATATTTTTTTTAGCAATCTGCTTAGATAAACGTAGGTTTTCGGGCATTTCTGTTAAGAGGGAAATACTTAAATTTTGGTTCCAAGCACAAAGCAATTTCTCTGTATTATCTAAGACAGCTAGCATGGTTGTTTTGCCGTTAGTGTTTTGACAGCTGTCGCAATTCGCATGAACTATTGCAATGCTATTTATACCAGAGGCCAAAAGCGTAATTAGCACCGCTTCGTTTAATCTACCTAGGCAAGCGACTTTTACAACGCGATTTGTATCAAAACTATGAGCATTGTCCTGAATAAACTTAGAACAGGTAAATACAAGAGAGCTATCATGGGTGTTAGCAATTGCTATCGAGAGCTCAAGTATTTCTGCGTTTGTGGGGTTTTTAGCGCTTAAAGCAGAAGTAGGGCAATTAGTTGCGCAGGTGCCGCAGCCGATGCACAAGCTTTTCTCAACATAAAGTTTGTTATCGCTAACTTTGATTGCCTCAGAAGTACAGGACTTGGCGCAACGGCTGCACTTGGCATTAATGTTGCGAACCTTAACACATCTGTCTGGCTCGACATCTATGTCTATGCTGCTAAGGTTGTCTAAAGCTTCTATAAGGTTAATGATATCCGGCATTGTTGTCTCCATCTTGCTGTTGTTTGCTTAGTTCTTAGACTTACTGTTTTGCGAGGCACTGATAATCATATATTTCTTATGATAGGTATCCGCTTGCATCTGTTAGTTTTTAATTATGTCATATGTTTAATGGCAAGACATTTGTGCGTTGTACATGTACACTATAGCTAATATGTTTTTAGCTGTTCAGACAGATTAAGTTAATAGATTAAGTTAGTTTAAGCTAACTGTTTAAGCTAACAGTTTATGCTAACGGTTTATGCTAACTGAATAAGTTAACAGAGTATGCTAACGGGTTAACTTAGTTTAAGCTGGACAGGTTGAATTTGCAAAGAGCTAAGTAGAGAGGAGGACGTGGTAAAGGACAGCATTGCGCTGCTCTTCAGTGGTCGCCTCTTTGCAAAGAGCTAAGTAGAGAGGAGGACGTGGTAAAGAGGCATTTTGGCGGTTGACTTAATGTGCTGATTGGCAACCAGCCCTACAGCGCAGAGAGGAGGACGTGGTAAAGAGGGTTATGAGAAATGAGCAATGGTTATAAGTTCGCAAAGATTTAGTTCGCAAAGATTTGCTAAAGAGAGGAGGATGTAGTGAAAAAGTTTCATATGTCGCGCCGTAGCTTTGTAAAGATTGCACTTGCAACGGCTAGCGCCACAGCGCTTTCGGCGAGCAACGCATCTAATGCGTTAGCGGCCACAGAAGAAGGCACAAAAGATGTCGCAAGCGAAGTAAAACGCATTCGCACTGTCTGCCGTGGATGTGGAAAGATGGAATGTGGTGTATGGGTAACCGTACAAGATGGAAAAGCAATTCGTGTAGAGGGCGACCAATCAAGCTTTACCAGCAATGGCAATTGTTGTACCAAGTCGCAAGCGTCTATTCAGGCGTGTTATCATCCGGATAGACTTCGTTATCCAATGAAGCGTACGCGTCCAAAAGGCGAAGACCCAGGTTGGGAGCGTATCTCTTGGGATGAAGCCATGAGTATTTGTGCTGCCAAGTTTAAGGAAGTAAAAGATAAGTATACGGGTACGGGAATCTTTACGATGAATGGCACTAGCCGAATGTGGGCAATGGGCGGTTACGCTACATTGGCAATTATCACCGGTGCGGTTAACCACCATGTTGCTTCATGCGTTTGTAAAGGTCCACGCTTTCTTACCACATCTACAACTGACACCTATGCCGCAAACTGGATGACATCTGCAGAGGAACCACGTGTTTACGTAGAGTGGGGCGGAAACATAGAGTATTCTAACTACGATGATTCCTGTCGCAACGTAGTAAATGCCGCAATTGGCAAGGCCGATACCTTTATTATCATCGACCCTCGTATGACAGGTATTGGTAAAGAGGCAGACTATTGGTTAAACATTCGTCCGGGAACAGACCAAGCTATTGCTTTGGCGTGGGCAAAGATAATCAATGACGAGGGCTTAATGGACGAGCTTCACATGAAGCGCTGGACGAACGCTCCATTTTTGGTGGTAGAAGACATGGAGCCATCTGGCGGCTGGATGATAGACAACTCCGGATGCCACGACATGAAGACGCGACTGCTTAAAGAAAGCGATTTGGTTGATGGAGGCTCTTATCAAAAATTCTTTGTACATGATGCAACCAAGGCAAATGATGGCAAGACAGGTAATGATGCCCTGTCGTTTTATGATGTTCGTGTTGGACAATGGGATGGCGAGTTTATTACCATAGACGAAGCTTATAAAAATGGTCGTGTCGCAAAAGAGGGCACGCCATGGGAAGGTTGGCTGCCTGAGCCTACCAAATTTAAGAGTATAGACCCAGACCTTGTTTGGGAAGGCGAAGTTACACTAAAAGACGGGCGTACAGTTAAAGCAAAAACTGTATGGGCATATTTTGTACAGATGCTCGCCAATAAAACACCGCAGTGGGCAGAGGAAGTCACTGGTGTCGATGCGAATAAAATCAAAGATGCCTGTTTAGCTTGGGCGACGCGTCCTGCTGGAGCAGACCATGGCAATGGCGGCATTCATGTTAGTTTGGCAATGGATCAGAATGGAAACAACTATCAGACATTGCGCTCTATTATGATGTTGGTTCATATGACTGGCAATATGGATGTTCCAGGTGGCAACAGAGGGCCTACACACGCTTATTTTAATGATGAGTGCTGGTTGCCTTATGCGTTTATAGGTGGCGATTGGAGCTATGCCTACAAAGACATGAATGCCGATGTCTTAGAGCTAGCTAATCCTGATGCACCTCCTGGTAACTTTGAACGCAATGCGCAAATTGTTGGTGGCGAAGATTGGCCAATGACAAAATGGTATGGGCAATGGTCAAATCCAAACAAGATTTGGGAGGCAGTGCTTACCGGTGAACCATATCCCATTGTTGCGGGTGCAAATGATTCCGGTTCGTTTATGAATCAGGGGCAATCCGGACCTGCTTGGGAGGCTATGAATAAGTTGGACTTTTGGATGGAGGCTAACCTTTGGCATCATCCTACCGCCGATTGCGCAGACGTTTTGCTTCCGGTTTATCATTGGCTAGAGATGCGTTGGCCGCGTATTAGTCAAGGGCCTCACTGCGGCTTGGGCATGAATGTTCCTTGTGTAGAGGCTCCGGGAGATTGCAAAGATGATCCCATGTTCATGAAAGCTTTTGCTCAGGCATATGGCTTCCCATGGAGCTTAAGAGATCTTGGTGTTCCAGAAGGACCAGAAGATCCAACCACGCTTGATGCCTGCGAATACATGTTTGCTCAGGCGCAAAAGTCCTCGATGCTTGCGGGCGAGAAGTTACCTTACAACAGTTATATAGAGTTTGAGAAGGACTTCCAAGAAAATGGCTGGCAGAATGCTAAAAAGGTTTATCCGAAGGTCATGGGTACCTACCGCCGTTGGGAAACAGGCTATTGGGTTATTGCCTCGAAGGTAGGACGTGCAGAGGGCATTACCGGTTTAAAAGTACCTGGTACCGACGAGACTCGTCGCTTTGGTTTTCCCACACCTACAGGTAAGTTTGAGTTTTGGCCAACAGTGATGGAGCGTTATGCGCTTGGCGGCATTGCGCATAGGGGAGAAACAGGCTATACCCCCAACGGTATCGCAAACAATGGCAAAGGTTTAACAGATGCAGAATGGATAAACCAGTGGCTAATTCCCGACTACCGTGAGCCTTTAGAAAGTCCTGTGCGCGACCCAGAGCTCTTTAAAGAATACCCGCTGCTAGCCACAACCGGGCGACGCATTCCGGTGTACTTTCACTCTGAGCACCGCCAGCTTCCTTGGTGTCGCGAACAATGGCCGGTTCCACGCATCGAGATGAACCCAGCCGATGCCGCCAAACTTGGCATTGAACAAGGAGATTGGGTTTGGATAGAAACCAAGTATGGTAAGATTCGCGAGTGCGCAGACCTTTATTATGGCATAGACGAGGGGGTTGTGAATCTTGAGCATGCTTGGTGGTTCCCGGAGCTTTCGGCACCAAATCATGGTGAGGAACTTTGTAATTGCAATCGTCTTATTAATCCAGATAATGTAGATCCCATTATGGCATCGCCATGTATGCGTGGATTTGCGGTAAAGGTCTACAAAGCCACAGCAGAAAATAGTCCCTTTGGCAATCCAGTCCCATGCGATAAGGATGGCACAGAGATAATTCATGATGCCTCTGATCCGCGCCTTAAGAAGTGGCTGCCAGATTATTCCTTGAATAGAGGTGAGTACTGATGCAGAATGCTATTGTGACCGATTTAAATCGCTGCGTAGGATGTCTTGCTTGCAGCGTGGCCTGTAAGGCAGCTAATGGTGTGCCTGTTGGCTCTTTTTGGAACAAGGTGCTTCGCATAGGTCCTAATCCAAAAAGTCCTGGCGCCAAATGCCCTGATGTCGAGATGTACTTTTTGCCAATTGGTTGTCAGCATTGTGCTAACCCAGAATGCGTAGCGGTCTGCCCAACGAATGCTAGCCATAAACTTGCAGATGGCACAGTGCAAATTGACAAAGCGAAGTGCATTGGCTGTCAGTTTTGCGTAATGGCTTGTCCCTACAATGTTAGGTACTTGAATGATGATGAAGGAGTTGTCGAGAAGTGCACACTTTGTGCTCAAAAGATTGCTCAGGGTGAGTTGCCGCAGTGCGTTGAGCAGTGTGGGGCACGCGCAAGGTTTTTTGGCGACATAGAAAATGGCATCGAGAATCTGGAGGGACCAGGCGAGCCAGCTGCCTTTGAGAAAGACAAGTCGTATGAGGCTATGAGTAAGACTCGTGTTAAACTAGGCGATTATGTGCATCCATTTAAGCAAGATGAGCTGCATAAGTTACCTGATGTTGGCAACAAGCCAGCTTTTCTCTACATATTACGTGACCGTCAGTGGCGAGGAAAGGAGTAAACCATGCAGATTCAATGGGAACTAATATTGTTCACTAGTCTAATTGCGTGGTCGGCAGGGCTTTTTGGGACACAGGCACTTGCGGCAGTTTTTTGGCGAACAAAGAAAATTCAGTTAACATCATGGATTGTGGCTGCCGTGCTTCTTATTGGCGGCGGTGTTGCGGTGTTTTTACACCTAAAGCATTGGGAGCGCATATTTAATGGCTTTGGACATCTTACAAGTGGTATTACTCAGGAGCTAATTGCTTTGGTGATATTGGTTGTAGTGGCAATTGCGTATCTTGTGGTCATGCTACGATCTGTTGATAAAGCAAGCGTGCCAAAGTGGTTATCGATTTTGGCCGTTGCGGTTTCGGTGATACTTGTTGTTGTTATGGCACATTCATACATGATGGTCTCGCGTCCAGCTTGGGATAGCTTTATCTGGGTAGCTTATGTCTTAGGCAACTCGTTAGTGTTAGGTCCGGCTACCTTTGTACTGGTCGCGGCATTTGCAGGAGGCATAGAACTTAAAAAAGTGGGAAAGTGGCTGTTAATTGGCTCTATCGCTAATCTTTTATTTGCCATTGCTTATGCTGTCTTTGTGCAATTAGTTGGTTCTTCGTTTGCCGAAGTAGGCATGTACTTTGATCCTAATCATCCCACTAAGGCAATGGCAGACATTAACGCTATTGTTGACGCACAGATTTTACTTTTATGGCTGGGCGCGGTAATAATTGGTTCTGCCTTACCGGTTATTGTCGCTTTTGTCGCTCAGAAGAAAAACGACATCATACTCTGGAAAGTTTTTGCCTGTGTTATTGTAGTTTGTGTCATAGCTGGCGCAATTGCTATGCGCGTAGTGTTTTATAATTTGGGCTTAAGTGTACTTATGTTCTACTAAAGCAGGCGAGCTGAAATGGGCATGCTGAAATGGGCTCGCTAAAGCAGGCGAGCTGAAATAGGCTGACTAATACAGGCGAGTTAAAATGGGCGAGCTGAAACAGGCGAGCCAAAACAGGTGCAATGTTTGTGGTTAAATATATTGGCTTTGGGCTGTGCGCGATGATGGCACTTTGACGCAAGCGCTAAATAAGATGTATTTGGCGGTGGAGCGATAAGTTTTAGTGGAGCGTTGCTACACAAAATTACCGTCGCGCATAGCCCGCGCCAAGATTTAAACTGCAGGTTAGAATTGTGCCAGTTGTGCCAATTGTGCCTATTGTGTAAATTGTGCAAAAGAACTATAACGGAAGGTCAGATTAATGGAACAGGGGAAAGATATAGCAAAGGCCTATCTTCGTAGCGAATTTTGCTTGGAGCATGTACCGGTAAAGTCTACTTACGACCCACTTAATGAAGAAGAGTCTGCGGCAGACGAAATTGCGTCTGCGTCGCCATCTGAATCATTAGAAAGTAACACAAACAATACAGAGGCGTATTCTAAAGTCGCGCCTAACGATTGTGGCTCTGAAAGTATTCATCGGGATGTGCAATTATCAGAAGAGATTCAATCTAAAGCCGCGACTAATGATTTTGATTCGCCGAATGACTTTGATTCGCCCAATGATTTTGTTTCATGTGAACAGCGCATGCAGCGTATAAACAAGCTATTTAATACGTTGGCTGCAAGGCGCCGCGTTCTTATGAATATTTTAGGCTTCTTAGAAGTTCCAAGACATGCAGATTTGCTAGAAGAAAAAGTTAAAGAACTGCAAGAACATGATATTTCTGTGTATTCAGGTTACAATTACTCTGTATTGCTAGCCGAGGCAGGTGCTATTCAGAAAGTTAACGAAGATGGCACCAACTTTAACGAACACGCTGAGCAGCAACCGGAAATAGCAGTTATAGATGGCGTGAGCTTCTTTAAACCTGTTAGTGGCAGGCAAGTTTTTTGGTTCATCACCAACGAAGGACGCGGCTATCTTCAATCAGATGACCCATTTTCTGATCTAAGGGATTTGCTCGCCCAAGAATCACAGTATTTGAGCGTCTATAAACATTTGCTGGAGATTTGCAATAGTGATGGTGGTAAAAGTGCTGCTGAGCTTTCTGTTCTTATCGACAACGATCCAATTGTGCAAAATCCTCGCAGGTACTTCTCTTATTTCGTAAAAAAATTGGAGACCTGTATGGCACTTCGTTGGGCGGATAGGTGGCAGACTACAGAGTTAGGATGTCGCGCCTTAGATTTACTGTTTGATTGTGAGCCGATGCCAGAGTGCGAGTTAGATTTAAAGTGTGCAGGAGGTGAGCTATAGCGTGCCAAATTTAGATGAAGCCCCTAAGGAGCTTGAAGTACTTGAAGAACTTGATAGACTTGAAGCGCCTGCAGAGTCTGAAGGGCAGGACGAACTTGAAGTGCCTGACGTGCTTGACGGCGATAATGAGCATGAAGAGCTTGACAGGCTTGATGTCGGTGCCGAGCATGAAGAGCTCGATAGGCCGGATGGCGACGATGAGTATGAAGAACCGAATGGCGACAGTGAGCTTTTAGAGCTAGAAAATATACTTGTTCAGCGTAGTGCCACGTATGCCTTGCTTTCGCGCCTTTATCAAAAAGAAGTTAGCAGGGACTTACTTAATGAATTGCACGGAAAGCTTTACCCTGCAGAAAGTACAGACAAAGATCTTCACACCGGATATCTTTATCTAGCTACATATCTATCTAATCTTTGGAGTGGTTCGCTAAGCGAATCTAAGGTGGATTATGCTCGCTGCTTTTTGGGTCATGGCGTAGATGGCTTTTCTGCCGCATATCCATTTGAGTCTGTTTATACATCTGAGAAACGATTAACGATGCAGGGTGCCCGCGATGAAGTCTTGGCTATTTATCGTGCAAATGGAATAGAGAAACTAGCCAAATGGAAAGATGGCGAGGATCACATCTCTCTTGAACTGGAGTTTATGCGTATTCTTTGCGATAGGGCAAAAGATGCTCTGTCTTGCGGCGACATTAATGCTGCGCATGAATTGCATTTGCGGCAACATGATTTTCTCAACAATCATTTAATCGCTTGGGTGCCCATGTTACTTGCAGATATGAAAAAATTTGCTCAAACAAAGCTGTATCTGGGACTTGCCTATCTTACCGAAGGCTTTTTGCGAACAGATGCTGAGTTTTTAAACGATTTGCTGTTTGCAGTTAATGAATCATAGGGCAAGATGTAAAGGTGTATGTAAGCATGACTAATATAAGTGTGGCAAAAGTAGGCAGTGCTAACATAGGTGAGGTTAGCAAGTATGAATAACGCAAATCTAACTAATGCAGGCGAGAGCAAGGCAGATAATGCCAATGCAAACTTGAATTACGCAAGGGATTTTCCTAAAGTTAATGAGGCGCATTTATTTTTGGGTGCAATTCATGCGGGAAAGACAGAGTGTCTTCTTAGGGAAGTGCAGGCTTTGTTTACAGAGGGCATCAGCGCAAGTGACATGCTGGTTATTTGCGCAACTCCTGTTGCCACACAAGAATTTGCAAATCGCTTGGCAACACATCTATCATATAAGCTAGAATACTTGCCTCAATGGCAGGATGGCTGCACAAAGATGTTAGTAAACGAAATAAATGTAACAACGGCAAACGCCTTATTCCTTAATCTATTAAGCAACCAAGAGGCGAGTGAAACAGCTGGCTGTCAGTCATCTTTAAGTCAGCCGGCTGCATGCCAGCCATCTTTAAGTCAGGCAACTGCATGCTGGTCAGCTTTGAGCCAGCCGGCTGGCAGAAAAGCACGTTTGCTTTTACCTTATGAGTATAATTTTCTTCTAGAGGACTTAAAAACAACCGGCATTAACCCTCGCCGTTTGCGCGAGATGCTTAAATTCTTTAACAAAGGCATGAGTGAATTAGCAGATTTTAATGACGAGTGGCTTCTTACAAATGAGGAGCGCGAGCTTTTTAGCAGCTTAAAGTGCAATCTTAGCTTTACAGGCGCTATTCTTAAGTCTGAGCTTGCTAACCTTGCAACGCGATATCTGATTTCTGACACTATGGTTGCAGAAAAGGCAGGCAAACGCTTTGTTTTTGTAGATGATTTTCATCTTCATTCACGAGCAGCGCAGGTTGCTCTTTGTCTTTTGGCAAAAGAGTGCCTTTATCTGACGGCTGTTCAGGATTTTCATTTAGGAACAGACATAGAAGCAGATGGCACTTATCCACATAAAGATGGTGTGAAAGAGTTACTAGAAGCTAACTTTAATGGAGCGCAGGCAAAAATCACGCAAACTGTTTTTGAGTCAAGTTATTCTGCATATTGTGTTCGCAAGTCAGATATTGCCCCAGCTTGCGAAAGTGAAAGTGTAGCATCTAGCACTGTTAATTCTTGCTATGATAAGCAATTTCTATTAAGTGCAAGCGCTAGTGCAAGCGCTAGTGCAAGCGCTAGTGATAGTTTAAATCTAGGTTATAACGTTATATGTGGCGAAAGTCCTGAAGACGAGATTAGTGGCGTCGTAGATGCGATAGTGACGCTACTTAAAAATGGCGCTAATGCTCATGATATTGTTGTTGCAACGCCTCATGATGTTTGGGGAAGAAATATTTTGGCTCAGCTAGAGGCAAGAGACATTTACGCAGAAGTGCTTTTAGACGATCATTTTCTTAAAGAGGACACCCGCAATCTTAGTGAATGTTTTAGCTCGCGTTTTCTTACGCTTTTAAGCCTTATTGCGGATCCATCAGATGCTGTTGCATGGCGTTGTTGGTGTGGTTTTGGAGACTATTTGGCAAATAGCGATAAAATGCGCATGCTGCGAGAATTTGGGCAGCAGCTTGGTTGGCAGCAGTCGCCTGAGCAATGTCAAGCTGCCAAGCTGCCGCAAACACCTGAGTTATTGCAGTCGCCTGAATGTCAACAACCGTTAACATTAGATATGGTGCTTAAAATGCTAAATACATCGCGCGACTTACAAATAGATTATAACGCCTTAGCTGATTATGCGTACACAAATGCTACATCTATCATCAAACGACTAAATAGATTATGCGCAGAAGAACTTCTTACTGCCATTGCCCATGAACTGAGCAAGCAACTTGGCGATGCCAATTCGAGCAAGTTGCAAAAGTTAAAGGAATTGGCAACAGGTAAGTTTTCATTAAGCGATGTTTCTAAAAGAAAAGAATGTGGGAAGGAAGACTCTTTATGTGCAAAGGCAATGATTGAGCGCATAAGAACGAGTTTAGAGTTTCCCATTTATTTGCGAAGCGATGCGATTAGAGTTGTTGCGTATCAAGATCTAGTGGGACTAACTCCTAAGCACCTATTTCTAGTTGGTTTTATGAACGGCTTTTTTCCGGGGCGCGATTACTTTGATGCTACTGCTTTAACAGTAGAGCAGAGGCAAAAGCGCTATATAAAAGACCTGAGCAGTATTACCGATATTGTTGCAAGAACAAGTGATACCTTAACAGTTAGCTACTGCAGGACGCTAGACCTAGAGGCGGCCGAGCATCTGGGCTTGAGCATTGCTCGTATTGCTTTTAAAAACAACAAACGGGTTGCCAAAGTTGAATCAAGTATTTTTCTAGAATTCATTGGCAAGCAGGCGCCATTCTAAGCGGACACGTAAGCGGACATGGAAGCAAGCGGACGCGGGCAAGCGGACGCGGGGGGGGG
>JAIRQA010000090.1 GCA_031256715.1 Coriobacteriales bacterium
GCACCTCCCTCTATCCTCTAGCATGCCTAAAAACTATCGTTATAAAGTACAACCTAACCGTGATACAGATACTTGCAATTTAGAGCAAAAAACAATATAAGCGCAAAAAACCTTTAAAACTCTCTTTAAGGTTAGTCTAGCACAATGCCAAGCTGACAGCAACAGAAAAAAAATTAGGATAACTAACCGATGTAAGGCGCGTATGTCGGCAAATTTGACGAATGAAACTGTTAAGCGTAGAATTTGGCTTCGCTGCTTTAAAGCGACTGCAAATTGCAGTGATGCTATGTATAAGATATAGACTGGCTATGGTTTTAGAATGGAAAGCATATGAGTATAAGCACGTCTATTGCATTGTCCTTTTTAACAGGCTTAATTCTCTTAATTGCTGGCTTAAGGTATAAAAAGAAAGGATTGCTTCGGATTATCTTGCTGTCTTTGGGTGCAGCGCTAACTGCTTTAGCTCTTTGTGCCGCTCTGTTCTTGGCGTTCATATTAATCCCAAGCATGTAAAATTACTGCTTTCAGACGCGCTATGTCTCCACTATTAGCAAAATTACCAAGGCGCAAGAATATAAACTCGCCTCATGATGGCACAAATTATAGCGAAAGCTAAATCCCTATCTAATTTATCGCCAAACTACCTATAATTTGGCACGTTTGGCGGATTATAATATTCTAGTACGCATTAGGCAATTCAACTTTTATCACGTCCTCAACCGTCTTCAACTTGTAATCACACCTCACCACCCCTCCACTGTTTTATCCTGTTTTTGTCCTGTTTTGTCCTGCTAAGACTGGCATCATGCGCAAATCTGAGGCAAACCTATTCACCCAAATTCCACAATATCAAAAATGCGAAAACATCAAATATCGTGGTATAATAAACCCGCCAAACGAAGCTGTTTTTCTATCGTTTGGCGACATTAAAAATAAAGTTTTCTCCCGACATCGGGATAAAACAGCAATTATTAAAATGCTTAGAATTAAGGAAACTTATGAAGATTATTGGCAGAGAACAAGAAATCGTTTTGCTGAAACAGCTCTATGAGTCAAAGGAGCCGGAATTCGTTACCGTCTACGGACGTCGTCGTGTAGGCAAGACTTATCTAATTAATGAGCACTTTAAAGAGCAATTTGCTTTTTCGGTCACTGCTCTGGCAGATAAGTCAAAGTCTGCACAACTCAAAAACTTTCATTCCTCACTTCGTAAGTATGGCTACAAAGAGGAAGTCTGCGCAGGCGACTGGTACGATAGTTTTGAGCGCTTAATCTTTCTACTAGAAAACTCTCGCGTTAAAGGAAAGAAAGTTATCTTCCTTGATGAGCTGCCATGGTTTGACACTAAGCGCTCTGGCTTTCTTTCTGCCCTAGAACACTTCTGGAACGGCTGGGCAGCTTCTCGCCCAGATGTTTTGCTCATCGTGTGCGGCTCAGCAACTTCTTGGATGATGAATAGACTCATACTAAATAAAAGGGGGCTACACAACCGGGTCACAAAAAAACTGCACCTTTCTCCATTTACACTAACAGAGGCAGAGCAATACCTAATTTATCATGATATATTCTGGGAAAGACATGATGTTGCCATCGCCTATATGGTACTTGGCGGTATTCCGTTTTATCTTAAACAACTCAGTCCTCAGTTAAGTTGCGCTCAAAATATCGATTATCTTTGTTTTCAGAAAGACGCACCAATGCGCAACGAATTTAATATACTGTTCGCGTCACTGTTTAACAATCCAGACAAACATCTTAAACTGCTCGAAGCGCTTAGTCGCTCCAAATGCGGTTTAACTCGCGACCAGCTGCTTGGCGCTGCTGGCTTTAGTTCTGGCGGTGCCACAACTACACTGCTTACAGAATTGGAACAATGTGGATTCATCGAACGCTATAATGACTTCTTAGGCAGCCGCGGTCGCTATATCTTTCAGTTGACGGATTTCTTCACATTATTCTATCTAAAACAAATGAAGGGCAACCGCCAACTAACTGATGGCTATTGGTTAAAATCAATTGGCAGTGGCACTTACAATAACTGGGTTGGACAAACATTCGAGAAACTTTGCCTCGTTCATGTTAACAAAATTAAGCAGGCGCTGGGCATATCCGGCATAATTGCAACACCATTTGCCTGGAGAAGCACACAAGCTAGCCCGGGTGCCCAGATAGATCTTCTCATCGATCGCAAAGACAACTGCATTAACATCTGCGAGTGCAAGTTCACTCAAGATCCTTTTATTGTCGAGAAGGAATACGCTACCAAACTCAGAAATAAAATGGCGGCGTTTCGCATAGAAACTAAGACCAGAAAAACGCTATTCTTGACACTTATTGCCAGCTCTGGTATGAAGCAAAACAAATACTCTGGCATGATGCAAAACGTGATACTTTTAGACGATTTGTTCTAAAAATGTGAGTTCTAAAAATTGCACCATGCCATCTTATATGGCTTAATGCCCTACCATGCGAACAGAAAAATTGTCATGGCCTGAACTACAAACAACTACGTTACATCTTGCTAGCCACTTTAT
>JAIRQA010000091.1 GCA_031256715.1 Coriobacteriales bacterium
ATTACCCTTAACCACGCTGAAACGCCCCCGTGAGGGGGCGTTTCTTTCACAGACATCCTTTTTGACTATCTAGCTGCTGCTATGCAGCATTTCCTTTCACACAAACTACCGAAGAGCCAAATAAAAGCAAAAATAAAAACCCAAACTAATGAAGCAATAAAAAACAAGCTGGCATCAGCGAATTCTTAACGAAAAGCCAACGCCAGCTTACTAATAATTAAAAAACCTATGACACAACTCAGAGTTTAACTCCGACTAATTTGCGACTACCTTAAGAATTGGCCAATTCCCCTGAACCTCAAACTTGTAGTTGCAGCTCCAAATGCCTCTATCGTCTGTAAAGCCAATGGAATTCAGGGTGCCAAAGTTTGCCGACGTAATCTTATAGTCGGTTGGTACAGGACTATTTTCTACCACATAAAGATATGCGGCCATACTTTCGCCTGCTATCTTAGAAGTACTATAATCGCTTGTAACAAAAAGGCTATTTGCTAAGGCTTCTTCGCCCGCAACAAGACCATTCATTGTATAGCCAATGCTCACAGCCGCTGGATCTGTACCCGCTGGGACTTGCCACTGATTAGCCAAAATCCCAGGTCCAGTAAACTTAACCTTTACCGTTTTAGGCTCTATACGGTAACTAACCACACAGCCATTTATATCATAATTGCTTGTAACATCGTTACCAGATTTGTCCTTAATTATAATATTATGAGAGTCTACTGTGGCAAAATAGCTGCCGGCATTTTTGGCATAAAGTGCACCATAAGCGGAATCTTTTGTGCCATTGCCATCAGAGTCAAAATAACCTGTTAGCTGCTCTTCACTAGCTATAACATAAACCCATTCACCAGTTTCGGTAACCTCTATGGTCTTCTCAACACGAAAAGCTTTGTCTCCATTAATAAGACCCGTGACAACAAATGCTTTGGCAAACTTTTGTTCTTGTCCATTGTAATTTTTGGTCGCATACTGATACTGCGATATGTTTAGCTCAGGCTTGGTTGGCGCACTAACATCGCCATCAGCTGCATCGCTCGCAAAAGCCTGCACCGGCATAAAAGCAATCATGCTTAACGCCAACATTAGAGCAACCGCAAGTCGTACAATCTTATTTTTCTTACCTATCATAAAGTTCCCTCATTTCCTGATTGCATGCAATCATAGTTTCTAACAAAATTTAAGCATTACTGTTGTGTCATATAACTCGTTTCGTATCCCCCCAAATTCAGTTGCCGGCTGTAAGTGTCCGTGCCACTGCCTCTGACAAACCAAAGACATCTACAACGGCATCTGCGGTTCCCTGAGCCGCACTTACTTCAAACGAGATCGAAAAACGTACCCCACCCTCATTCAGACGCGTTTTCTCTGATATTGTTGAGAAGGACCCATCTGCTTCCTTGGCATTATTCTCATCTGGACCATGATCTGTACATAGCTCAGACGAAACGGTAACACTAAGACCACTGAAATCGATATTGCTTCCTGGTTCAAAGGCAACATAAAGTTTAGTGGCATCGTTATTAATGTAGGCTCGTAAATCGCCTGTGTTTGTGGCAAAACCAACTGCTGTAAACTGTGGCACCCAAGTCGCATCGCCAATAGAGTTGCGTACCAGTTGTGTGAAGGCATGCTTAAGCAAAGCAGCACGCATATCTTTTGTTAACTCGCGAAGATGCGCAGAGCCATACCAAAGTCTTTGCCCAAAGACATCGCTACTATCTTTAAGGCTTTCCGGCAAATTAGAGTTAAGATAAAGCAAGCTTAAGCCAGATTGGCCTTCTTCGTTAAGCAGCTTTTCATTTAAGCCAGCCAAAGCCAAAGACTTCTTTAGGTCTGCAATTAAGCCATCTGCGTTAACCCCAGAAGGCACACCTAAATCACTACTTAAGAGGTAGCCAAAGTCCTGATTTATAGCTACAGGCTTGTCTGTTCCGGCAACTGACTTATACTCTAATAGACGCAACCACGATTGTACATCTACAGAAACCTCAACTACAGATAAGCGATTGCTATCGTTTACGAACTTTAGCGAATTCATAGTTGTACTTGTGCCTGGCGTCACATCTTCAAAAACAATGGGTACATTCGCATTGCTGTTGTTTAGCTTAATAACGCCAGCAGCAACGCTAACTTTTGTTGGCTCTAGCGCAGCTACATGCCATGCCCAGCTAATGCCTGCCGTTGCAGAGGTAAAAATGAGCGCCAGCAAAAGCAGAAGCAATCTTCGGCTGATGCCTCTAACCGCGATGCTTGACACAGCCTGTGAATTGGCTGTTGTTAATGAAGGCTCTACATTCTGGTTTTTTTCTGCTGGCGGCGTGTCATCTTTTTTGCCGCCCCTGATGTCATTGCTGTTTAGCATGGTTTTCTTTCTTACTAGTTAGCTATTATACTCATATGTTATTTAGTGATGATGCGAGCGTGCTCGCATCATCACTAAAGCGACATTTAGTTGTTGGTTAGGAATGTACTAAATGGATTGCTTGTCCAAATCGGATTTGAAGTATTTTGTATGTTCGGATTACCAAACACATCGGTTACAGCGGCAAGGGTACCTTGAACAACCTGAACTTTAAATTCAATAGAAATCGTTGACTCCTGCTCGTTAAAATACTTTGTATCCCAGTTGTAGTCACGCGCTTTTAGCTGATCAAGTAGTGTTGGAGGAACCGAGTTGGGTAGATTTTTTATGTTGCCACCTAGTTCTTCCGGAACCTTAAACGAAAGATTATTAAAAGTCAGTTCATCGTTAACACCCGGAACTGGAATTCCAAGACCCAAGTAATACACTGCCTTATTTATGCCATCCGGGTCATCTGTAGGAGCTATTACCAGGTTATATGCTACTGCTGTATTATAAAGATTATCGTTTATCTGAGCAAAAATATCATTAAGAACTGCCCAGAAGTGAAAAATGCTGTAATATACCTGTGTTCCGTTGTCAACCATTGCTCCAATTACCTTAGGTCCTGCTCCATTACCATAATCTGCCCATGCAAAATCAAATAATTCCTGATTTACGGTAACGTAACCACCAGTAACATCAATCAAGGCCACAAATTTAGCTTTCTGTTCATTAGTAAGCGTTACAGAAGCATTAATTGCATCCCTTAGCTGCTCAAGTGTAATTTTTGTACCGCCCACGGTAAGATTAGAGTTATCAAATTTTAATTTTCCTTCTAACTTAGTAAACTTAATCTGGGCAACAGCTTCACGGTTGCTTGTGTTTTTTATTGCAAAGTTACCAACACTTACAGTCTCGCCTGGCAATGCCGCGCCTAAAAGCGATTCATCGCCACCAATAGACCACGTGTTATCGCCAACATTCTCTACCCTGATTCGCGCCGCTGTAATATCCAAGTTAATTGGATCTAGGCTGCTTGTAAACCACGCAAATGACATTGCGGCAACAAGCGCCAAGGCCACAATGGTGGTTCCAAGCAACGCCAGCCTCTTTTTTACTTTCATCTTTCACTCCTTCTAATCCTTTGCCGCGTTTTCGTTAATTACGCGGCGACTTTAAGCACAAGTTTTGGTTTCGCCCAAAATGCGCCCACTTTCCTTGGACTATCCTCATCCACTACAAGCACCTGCTAATTGGCCGTTAACTAAAAGCCTATTAGCTGTTAATTGGCGCTTCCAAGATACGTCTGAGGGTGTCAGTCCCTTAAACCTACTTTAACGTACTATAACCTGCTATTACTTGCTATAACTAGTCGCAAATAGCGACGTGTTACCTTTTAAAAGTCTACACAAAGTGCTCTGAAGACTTTGTTTTATCTTCTCGCAACTTCCCAGCTAACTGCCTGCAGCTTATGCAAACTTACTACGCTGCCCGCACTTTACTGCTATCTGTCCCGCTATTTGGAGCTCTTTGCGAAAGCGCCAAGACCACCAATGTAAACAAGAAGATAAATACGTGCGCTAAAGTCCACTGATCTACCATGCGCATCGGCAGCGTAATGTCTTCTGTTAGTAAGAAAAGCACAATTGCCAACACAGCTGCCGCAAGCCCAACTAGACGCCAAAGGAAGCGTCGCGACTTCTCGTCATTATCTTCTGTTGTTAAGCCTTGTCGCGCTCCGGTAGCGTAGCGCACAGTAACAGTGGCCGTATCTGCGTCATCGTCATCGCTATCGCTTACAAGGACTTTGCCACTATTGGTGCTATTGCCATCTTGGCTTTTGCGAGCACGCAATAGCAAAGCGACTAAAGCAACTATGGCAGATGCCGCGGTAAAGATTAAATTCCAAAGTGCCCATGCTCTGCCTTCGTTTTCTGCAATTGGAGCTAACGGCGTAGAGTCATCATCGATATTTGTTAGCTCAGGCAGATTTGTAGCAGGAACATTGGGAGAAGCTGGTGTAGTAACCGGTAAATTGGCATCACCTACATTAGCAGGACCGCCCGCTATTGCCGCTGCTACAATCCCTGTGCCGGCGCCCGCTCCGCCTGCAGCTCCCCCTGTCGCTCCACCGCCACCTGGAGCCGGCTGTGTGGGTTGCCCGGGATCTGTAGATGGTGTGGTTGGTGGTTCACCTGGTTTTGGAGTAGATGGGAAATCCGGATCCTTAGGATCTACTGGATCTGTTGGATCTGTTGGATCTGGATCTTCAGGATCTACCGGGTCTGTTGGGTCTGTTGGGTCTGGATCTATTGGAGGATTAGTTGGCTGCTCGGATGTTGCAGTTATAATCCACTGTATGTGCGCCGCGTTTTCTTGTAAAACGTTTTCGGCTTCTGCTCCACGTGTAAATTCTAAACCTACCTCTATTTGCGTGGTTGTTCCTGCTGGAATCATTCCTATGGGGTAAGGGTTAACATAGCCTTCTCCCACGCCCTCGCCTTTAGCAGGGAAATCAGCGATTACACTACCATCTAGCTTAACTATAATATTAAGATAGTCTACTAGCAAGCTAGTGTCACTACCTACATCGTCAACGGCAATGCTAATCGTAAATGGAAGCGCTTGCGTGTTCTCTATTGTTAGCGACGCAAAATCTGTGTGTTCGCCGGGGAGCATGGCGGCAACATTAAACAGCTGGTTGTCGCCTTGTGTAACATGAAAATCCTGATTGTCTCCGGTAATGATAATGTGGCCGCCCTGCTCTTGCATTGCGGCAGCATCTGCAATAGAGTTTTGATATAAATTAGTTGCCGCCAACGCGGTAAGTGCCGATGGCATAATGGTTGCAACCAGTGCTAATGTCATTAGCACCAGCGCAATTCTAGAGAGCTTGGGCAAGGCATTTGTTTGTCTGCCAACACCATTATATCTATGATTGGCTCTGTAGTTTGCTTGATTGATATCTTCGTGAATAGCTTTTAAGCTAGCTTTGCTATTTGTTTTGTGGGCATACATCATTATTGCGCCCCTCCTGTGATACCATAGGTAGTTATGGGACTAGCCAAAGTATCAGGCTTAGCACCAGATTGTGCTCCTAACTGAGTGCCAGCTTGGGTGCCTACCAAAGCGCCTGATTGAGTGCTATCCTGTGCACCCGATTGAACTTCACTTTCGCTGCTAATGACTGATTGGTTATTGGTTTGATCACCAGCTTGAGTATTGGCTTGGGCGTTGGCTTGGGCGTTGGCTTGGGCACCGGGAGTGCCATTACTATCTTGGCTGCTCGTATTTCCGGTACCCGCACCATCGTTCGTCTCCGCAGATGCCTCCCCGCCTTCTGCGGGCTCCTCCTCCACCAAGTTATTGACAAGGACAAACTTTACCCAGCCGTCTAGTAGGACTGGTTCAAGTTTTGTAGTTAGCCATGCATAGCTAACAATATTGCCATTCTCGTCCTCATGTTGTTGTAATAGTGGCAAGTTGCCAGAACTATCTTCTTTGGCGCTTTTTGCTTTTTCTAAGACATCAGAACCAAAAAAATCACCTATGGCGCCTAAAGTTGCTTGACACGCACGAAATTCGATACGCACAGTAAATGGAAGCACAGCCGATGTTTTAGTCTCACTTGTGCCACCGATGTTGTTAGCGATGTTGGTATCGTTGGCGTCGCTTGCGTTGCCAGGGCTGCCAGAGTTGTCGGAATCACTTGCACTGTCAGCACCAGTGGTATTCTCGACATTATTAAAATTGATATCATTAACACTAAATTGTGCCATAAGTGAACCAAAATTAAGCTGCCCAGCGTCGCCATGCCAATATCCATAGTAGCTCTTGCCAACATCTAAATTCTTTTTGTAGAAGATATTTGCAGACTGGCCAATTTCTTGCCCGCTGCTAGTTGCAAGAATCAAGGAGTCAATTGCCGCCTGCGCCTGACTATCCTGATTTTCAACCGTGACGCTAAGCTCATAAATGAAGTCTGCGGGATTGCTAACATCTAGGACAATCGGCTCAGAAATTGCGATAGCCTCAGCTGAAAGCTTGCCATCTTGGTCTGTTTGCACATTAATAGCTAATGGGGCTAATGGAGTTTGCAAACTAGATGACTTGGCTATCTTAATGTCTTTAAAGTTTGTTGCCAATAGCGCGGTGTTAAAGTTAACTTCTGTGCTCGCCTTAGCCGTAAGCCATGACCAAGCAACAGGTGTTGCAAATGCGGTTGCTACCAATGCGACAACCAGCGGCGCGACAGCTAAAGTGGTCATCAGGCTTTTTTTTGCTTCTGAGTTTGTGGTAGAGCTTGTAGAGCCGTTAGCTAAACTGGCAGAGCTTGTAGAATCGCTAGATGATCTGGCAGAGCTTGTAGAGCCGTTAGCTGAACTGTCAGAAGAAACACTAGAGATACCGCTAGAAGAGTCCCGCGTAAGACGTCTATACACAATTGGTGCAAGAAATAATACTAGTATAATAGCAAACGCAAATGCTATATTAATAGGATTACGTAGCGACAGCAACAACGCTCCGAATCCTGGCACTGCTAACACCTCAACGCCTTTAATCTGGCTTGCATAAACCGGATTGCGATCAGGCTCGTTGTTGGCATCGCCCTGTGTGATAAAGGTAGACTCGCTGCTATTTTGGCTTGGTGGGTTTTTCTGGATAACACGATGCGTAAGAATTGCGTCGCCATTTTTTACTTGATAGGTAATTACATCGCCAACTTGAATGTCTTCTGCCAAGCGCTCAACAGTAAAAATATAACTACCTTCGCTAATGTGTGGAGACATAGACCCAGTTACTATAATGTAGCTGCGCACGCCAAAAAGCGATGCCCCATTCTGCGTTGTTAGTGTAAGCAGCATAAGCAGGGCAACGACAACAATCGCTGCCGTCACAACAATATTTATTGCCGCAGAAACGCGACCTTTGCCTCGCGGCTTAAAGTCAGCAGGTTCCTGCTGTTCCTTTAACGCCTTTAACTCAACTTCCACAATACTCCCCTTGCTCATAACACTTGTAAATCTAAAAGTCACTCATTAGCTGGTTGTCACTAGCCAAAACAGCTAAGAAACTAATGACTTTTATTGCCAATCCTGACGATTGCTGTAATCCTTTTGCTCAGCTTGTCCTCAAAATTGCCCTCTGATTTAAACACAAGTGCTTCGACGCAACTTACTTTAATTCTGTTTACGTTACTGGTTTGCACAATGCGTTGCGCCCAAAAATCAAAACCTTATAAAATCACACTCTAAAACACGCGGCGCACATGTTTCATGCGCGCCTTCATGCCAAAAGCTGTAATACAAAAAGTATACATTTTTTCGTTTTTTTTGTCAATTTGATATCTTTAGTCAAGATATGTTAAATTTTTGCAGATTTAGTGTCATAAAATTGCCACACTTTAGATGTATAACGAGTGACTTACAGGGATTAAATGAAAAATTTGCGACAAAATTACTGGTCAGTGCATATATTATGCTTTTTTTGTCATATCAGAAGACATCGGGAGGGGGGGGTGTTCCTATAGTTTTGTCAAGAGGTAATTCGTAATTTACTTTCAGATTTTTAGAATATCGTTGTTAGGTTTTTCACAGTTGCCTAGGTGCAAATAAATCGCACTTCTACGCC
>JAIRQA010000108.1 GCA_031256715.1 Coriobacteriales bacterium
CTAGCCATTTTCTGCCACTTTCTATGACTGCTTCACAATCACAAATAATTCTTTCACCATCAATTATTGATTTGGCAAAAGCATCATTGCGACCAAGTTGTGCTATCAAAATACCACCGTAATCATCCTTAAAACCACTTCCAGGTGTTTTGCCCAATATCTTTGAGCGCCTGTTTGACGAAGCATCCGCAAGGTTTATGGATGTTAGTGCCACTGAAAAGTAGGCGGCAATTTCTATTCTATTTTTCTGCTTATTATTGATGTGGTGTAGGTATGTTCTACTTATACCAGACAGTTCATAGTCAATCGCTTTGTTATGAATAAAGGCCTCTATGTCTTTATCTCGTTCACAAGAAAACTCCCCGAGTCTTTGTTCGAGGAGTTCCATTGGATATTTTTCGTCAAGAAGTATTTCTTGTAAAGACAAAAGTTTAATTGTGAAAGGCATCTGGATACTCCCTTCTTAATTCTTCATGAAGTTTATTCATAAACTCATCGTCTGCCCATTTTGTTTTTAACTCAGCAGGCTTTGACGGATGCGCATCTTCGTACTCTATGGCTGCAATTATCCTATCTGCCATGTCGTTGTCTGCGTAAACTGTTCTACCAATGCTTTCTGTGGCCATTGCTGCCACCGCCTTTCTATTATGTAAACATATAATTTGTATTTGCTATCATTGTTTCATGATAGTACCTTGCACACACACTGTCAACCTTACCAATATAACAACACATTATCATAATTTCTAGCAGTTTCTGTTCACGCCCTACCCCATGTCTTCCTGAGATTGCCGCAAGTCAATGCTTATGGCTCTGACACTTCGGGCTGGCAAGCTAGAGCCTTAAGCTCTCGCTTCGCTCGCCTCAAAATGACATGAGATGGGGCGTGAACAGAAACTCATAATCTCTAGCATGATCTCTAGCCAACCCTCCATGCTCTCAAAATTTTTGCGCTATCTAGTGTGCCAACTAGCACAAAAGCAAATGTGCTATACTTCTCTAATATCCAATTTGCAACTGAGTTTCGATTTAGAGAGGGTGAAAATGCTAGAAAAATTGTTTAACAAACTAAGGTCAAAAATATCAAGTGCCGGCAGGCAAAAGATAGCCATGACAAACGGCTTTGCTTGCTCCTTTTTGCAGCTAATTTTAACGCTGGCATTAGCCATGACCATGCTTTTGCCTCTTGTTGGCTGCGACTTAACAACGTCAAATGACAACCAAAATTCTGTCGCAAATAGCAATTACAACAATGGCGACGACACAGAAAATACTACCTTAAAGATTGTAACGACGAACTTTGTTCTTTACGACTTTGCTCGTGTTATTGGTGGTGATGCCATCAGTGTTCAGATGCTATTAAAGCCTGGCGCCGAACTGCACAGTTATGAGCCTACGCCTCAGGACATTATTGCGATTCAGGAGTGCGATGTTTTTCTCTACATTGGTGGCGAATCTGACACCTGGGTAAATGACATACTTGGTTCCATGGATACCAGCAAAATTATGCTGCTTCGCATGATGGATAGTGTAAGCACTTTAGGAGAAGTAATTGTTGAGGGCATGCAAACAGAAAACGAAGAAAGCGATGCGGAAAATAGCGATTTAGAAGATAGCGTAAACCAAGCAAGCGAGGGACAGGTGAGCGATGATCAGGCTGCCGAGCTTCAATCTGACGAGCCGGAATTGGATGAACATATTTGGACATCGCCAAAAAATGCCATTACCATGGTTAATGCCATCAGCTCAGCTTTAATGGCGGCAGACCAAAACAACTCCGCGCTTTTTGAAAATAACGCGCAAACATATATTAGCGAGCTTACGAAGCTAGACGAAAGTTTTCAGGATGTTGTAGCTTCTGCCAAGCGCACAACACTGGTCTTTGGCGACCGTTTCCCATTTCTCTATCTTACGCATGAGCTTGGATTAAGTTATTACGCTGCCTTCCCTGGTTGCTCGACAGAAACTGATGCCAGTCCTGCAACCATCGCTTTTCTAATAGAGAAAACAAAGGCCGAACAGATTCCCGTCATACTTAAAGTAGAGATGAGTTCCAGCCAAATTGCCGACCTAATATCTGAAGGCAGTGGCGCAAAGGTGCTAACCTTGCATTCAGTACACAATGTCAGTGCCAATGAATTTACATCTGGTGCCAGCTATTTAAGTCTGATGAAAGAAAATGTTAAAGTCTTACGCGAGGCACTGCAGTAATGCACTATCTTTGACACTAACATGGACAACGACCTGGTTAGGACTTTGGAATGAAGCCCCACAAGCCAATCGCTGGTAGTCTTTGGCACTAACATGAACAACGACCTGGTTAGGACACTATAAGACATTTTATGGCATTTTAAGATACTTTTAGGCATTTTTAGGCATTTACAACAATGAACAGACATAGCAACAATATTAACACTGCACTTATTAAACTTCATAATGTCGCGTTTTCGTACGCAGGCCGCCACGCGGCCTGCGACCTAAACTTTAGTGTGTACGATGGCGATTATCTGGCAATCGTTGGCGGCAATGGTTCAGGGAAAAGCACGCTGATAAAAGGACTTGCCGGACTTTTAGCACCAAGCACAGGCGAAATAGAAATCTGCAACAGTTTAAGACGCAAAGACATAGGCTATCTGCCGCAACAAAGCGCGGCACAAGCAGACTTCCCTGCCAGTGTGATGGAGGTAGTGTTATCCGGATGCCTGAACAACGGCGGCTTTCGTCCATTTTACTCCTCATTAGACAAACACAAAGCTAACAACTGGCTCTTGCAACTAGGTATCAGCCATCTAAGTAAAAAGAGTTTCAGAGAGTTAAGCGGCGGTCAGCAACAGCGAGTTTTATTGGCAAGAGCATTGTGTTCTGCCAGCAAACTGATTCTTATGGACGAGCCTATTGCAGGGCTAGACCCTCATGCCCAAGCCGAGTTTTATCATCTTTGCGCCACACTGCCATTAACAATAGTCATGGTTTCACATGATCTTACCAGCGCATTAAGTCAGGCAACCCACATCCTGCATCTGGATACGCATCAACTCTTTTTTGGCACGGTACTAGAGTACCAAGCATCTGGCATAGGCGATGGCTTCATGGGTTGTACGCATCCACATGGTCATGACGCAAGCGAGCATAAAAACAAACCAAAATACCAAAGCAAAGGCGAGGTTGAAAGTATAAGCAAAAACATAACCAAAAGCATAACCAAATGTAGCCAAAGCAAAATCATGATTGAAGACATAAGCAAAAGCGGTATAAGCAAAAACGGTGAGCACAATGCTTGAGAGTCTAATATCGATACTTAGCTATCCATTTATCCAGCGTGCACTAATCGTTGGGCTATTAGTTAGTGCCGCCGCAGCGCTATTAGGTGTAAGCCTTGTTCTAAAGCGTTTTGCCATGATTGGTGACGGGCTTTCGCATGTAGGATTTGGTTCTCTGGCCATCGCAACCGCGCTAAACGCAACACCGCTAGCAGTAGCCTTGCCTGTTGTTATGCTGGCAGCGATTGCGCTTCTTAGACTTTCTTCTGCCAGCAAGATTAAGGGAGACGCTGCCATTGCGCTAATTTCTACAGGCGCACTTGCAATAGGCGTAACTGTAGTCTCGGCAACATCAGGTATGAATATAGATGTTACCAACTATCTTTTTGGCTCGATTCTTGCCGTGTCACAAAGCGATGTTATTCTTAGCATCGTCTTGGCAGTTGTCGTTCTTACGCTTTTCGTTTTATTTTACAATCGCATCTTTGCTATCACTTTTGACGAGAATTTCGCCCGCGCAACTGGCAGCCGCACAGGTTGGCTTAATACGCTTATTGCATTGCTCACAGCACTAATAATTGTGCTAGGAATGCGCCTGATGGGTGCGCTACTAATATCTAGTTTAATAATCTTTCCAGCTCTAACAGCCATGCGCGTTTTAAAGACATTTCGCTCTGTCACAATCTGCTCTATTTGTATTGCAATCATCTGTTTTATTAGTGGCATTGTGGTATCTTATCTGCTCAGCCTACCAACAGGATCCACCATTGTCCTTTGCAATATTGCCGCCTTTGCTATTTTTTGGCTTGTGCGCCTACTGCTTAACCAACAAAGTTTTAAAAGGAGCAGGTGATGCGCAGCAAATACAACACACAACAACGTGCCCAGTTGCTGGCGGTCCTAAAAGCTTCTAAAGGCAAGCACCTTACCGCAGCCCAGATTGGCAACGCGTTGCAAGCACTTGGAACTCCTCTTGCGAAGACAACGATATATAGACAGCTTAATAGCATGCTAGCATCTGGAGAGCTTCGTCGTTTACCTACAGGTAATCAGGAAGCAGATTGCTATCAGTATGTCGAGAAAAACTCCAACTGCGATAGCCATCTGCACCTGCGCTGTGACTCTTGCGGAGAACTACAGCACGTAGATTGCATAGAGCTAGACATTGTCGCAAAGCATTTCGCCGAAGAGCACGACTTCACACTTAACCCCGCCGGCACTGTTTTCACTGGTCGTTGTGCAAAGTGTAGGCCAAAGTCTTGCTAGACAAGAGGCCTTTACGGGATTATTTGCGAAACACTCGCTAAGATTACGATAAAGACATAAGGCTTGCTTCTCGCACGAGTTTTTGTTTTGATGTGCATCAGGTGTATCAGGTACACGATATGCATCAGGTGCATGATGAGCATTAGGTGCATGATGTGCATCAGGTGTATCAGGTACATGATGTGCATCAGGTGCATGATGAGCATTAGGTGAAGGCAGCGTGAACTATTGCTAACACACCTTTTGTCCTAAAATTGTCCTAAAATTCTTTTTTTTCACACTTGATGTCTTTGATGCATTACACTAGACATAGCAACAAAACGTCAGAATAATTAATGATATATGACAGAAGTGACTTAAAGGATTCTAAATGAAGATTAAAGTACTTTTCATCGTTACAAGTTATTGGGCATATGGAGAGCTTAGTATTGCTATGCAATTTGCCAAACGCATCGGTGAATATGAGCCGGTTTTTTTGGCTCCATTAAATATGCAACAAATTATCGTCAGGAGTGGTTATGCTTTTTTCCCATTATATATACATCAACACAAGGTTAATTCGGTAATTTTGTCTTCCATTTTGAATGATAAAGATTTCAAACTAATTATCCTTTCCGATATTTTGAACTTTTTGTATTGCGAAAAATCTTATGGCTTGACAATGACGAATCTGAGCGGGTTTCAAGGAAAAATTGGCGGATTTGACCTATATCTTATTTCTGAAATATCCAGGAAAATGGACACTTATGGGTTTCAAAATAAAAAAGTAAGTTACGAGGACTTGAACATTGATTTTACGATACTTTCGTCCCCCATTTTACCAATTGGATGCGGCTCCGATTCGAGCAACTCGTTTGCCAGAAGAAGTAATCCGTAGAATGCATGGCAGTATATAGAATGGAGAACAATAACATGGGCGAGCAAATTATCGTTTCAAAACTAGTAAAACAATACCGAGACAAGACGGTTCTTGATGGTGTTGATTTGGTTGTTCATCGCAATGAATGTATCGGAATTATTGGGAAAAACGGTGCGGGTAAAACAACTTTATTGGAATGTATTGAGGGAATTAGAAAGTGGCAAAAAGGTGAAATAACAATCAGTGGACATAAGATCCCTGATACGCGCAATCATCTACGAAACACTATGGGTATTCAATTGCAGTCTGCTTCTTTGCCTGACGAAATCAAAGTGCGTGAGGCAATAGAACTGTTCGCAGCCGAACATTATGTGCATTATTCATTCGATGAGAAATCCTTGTTTGGTATGGCAGCGTTATTGCAAAAGCGATACAAAGAGCTATCAACGGGTCAGAAAAGGAGGCTTCATCTTCTACTAGCTACGCTCCATAATCCTGATATAATTATTCTAGACGAACCTACGGCAGGATTGGATATCGAAGGCAAAGAGGAGCTATATCAAATAATCGGTGAATACAAAACTAAAGGGAAAACCATACTGGTAACCTCGCATGATCTTACGGAAGTGGAATTGTTGTGTGATCGCGTTTTGATGATTGATGCCGGAACACTGATTGAGATCGGAGATATAGCGCACTCCAAGTTAAGGGAAGCCAAAACAACCTTAATCATAAAAACGGTAAACGGGTCTTTGCGAGAAGGATTTGCATCGGTTTTTGGAACGGCAAACGAATCGCCTCAAGGAGATGTAATTGAGTATAAATGTAGTAATATAACAAAATTTATTAGAGATATCACTGCTTTTATTGATGATAACGATGATTGCATTTTAGATATTTCTCTCAAAAACAAAAGCCTAAAGGATAAATTTTTTGAGACTATTGAGGGAGAGGAACAATTATGAAAGTGTTATTTGTGAACATGAAGTCATATTATCTTATGACTTTCCGTAATCCTTTTCTACTGGTTTCGCACTATGTTTTGCCAATTGCTTTCTACTTGTTGTTTA
Source organism: Coriobacteriales bacterium (assembly GCA_031256715.1). Classification (GTDB taxonomy): domain Bacteria; phylum Actinomycetota; class Coriobacteriia; order Coriobacteriales; family UBA8131; genus JAIRQA01. The sequence continues at coordinate 6,456 of JAIRQA010000108.1, forward strand.
GCATAGTGCTAACCGCAATAAACGAAACTGCAAAATCCAGTTTAATAATTGATATGGCGGTTTTTGCCATACTGATGAGCAGCTATATTGGTCTTCCTGGTTCGGTAACTAGATATGTGCATGGAGATATCAAAAAAGCATATTGTGCAAGTAGAATCAGGCTCTGGCATGTTTTTTTGAGCATTGGGATAAATAATATAGTGCATTGCATCATCGTTACTTTTGTGATATCAGCTACAGCACCTATGATATTTGGGGCAACGACTCCCAACTTCGTTTCGTTTTTCCTTGCGGTATCATTAGGTATAGTTTCTTCGACATTGATCGGGCTTCTAATCGGTATGTGTTCGAAAAGCGAGAGTATCTCCATCGTCGTATCACAGCTTTTTTTCTTGCCTTCTATTTTCTTGAGCGGAATAATGTTTGATGACAGTTTACTTCCGGATTCTATTCGAGAAATTTCGTTCATTCTTCCAGCCAAGCACATACTATCCATATATGACAATACTGTAATGCAGACATTTTTCCCCCTGATTATCCTTATCGTAATAGTTTTGCTGGTTTTGTTCGCGAGATACAGGTTTATCTTAAATCAGGAATGAGCCAATAATGCAAACTACAAAATGCGGCGTCATCGGATTGATACCAGCAGGAGGAAGAGCCTCAAGGTTTGGCGGCTATCCTATTGAGAAAGAGCTACTGCCAATACCGGCAAGACTTGTTGATAATAAAGACAAATGGGTGATGATCGACGATACGCTCATGTCGTTCATTGAATCGAAAGTTAATAGAGTTGTTATTATTGTTAATGAGAATAAGATTGATCTTGTAAGGCATGTGAATAGACGTTTTGGGTTCACAAGTGAGCTACAGATTGAATATATCTTTCAAAATGTTAATTGCGAAAAGTATGGCTTACCTTATGCTATAGAAATGGCATCTTATATTATCGAAAAGCAAACCGTAGTGCTAAGATTTCCGGATACATTAATAACATCTAAAAACTATCTGGATCAATTATTGAGGTTTCATCATTGTAAAAATTCCGAACTAACTTTAGGAGTATTTCAGCCTCAAAATTTATGTAAATTTTTGAAAAATTCACACTTGAAAATAAATATTTTGCCAATATAATGGTAATATGGAAAATTTAATTGACAAAATTGAAGACATAAAAGAATCCATTCTTAAATATGTACCCGCACGGTATATATATTTGTTTGGTTCTTATGCCTATGGGAATCCCACTGATAAGAGTGATATTGATATTTATGCTGTAATACCTGATGGTATAAATAATTTAACTGAAATTTACGCAAAGATTGTCGTTGACCTAAGTTATAAAAATATTTATTATACTGATTTATTTCTTAATAATGAAACTATATTTAACAAACGAAAAGTAGAAAATTTATTTGAGAAAACTGTTTATCAAAAAGGAAAGATACTACATGAACATCAACGACGTTAAAGAATGGATGATAAATGTATTGATATAGACAGTAGCTTTGAACAAATAAAATTGGAGTGTGGTTTTTTAAGTAGATACTCCAATGAAATACGTTATCCGTTTAGAATACAGGTATACGAAGAAGATATAATATATGTAATGAATTCTGTTGAGAAAATAAAAAACATGAACGCATTAAAGAAAATTAGAGAAGAAATTTTACAAATCAGTAAAAGTTAGCCTCACTTCTCATAATGTGCTTGTATACGCTACGCCGACTATATCGGCCTAGCTTACAAAAAAACGCAGCTGGCGCTGCGAGACTTTAAGCTGTTTTCTCTGGCACATTTGGGGCGTCAGCCTGTATGACCTATCCTCCGCAGCAAAACAAGCCATCAATTTGATAAATTCCCCGTAAATTTTTGAAAAATTCACACCTCTAAGCGGTGGCGCGAATAGCGCATAAAGGTTGTTTGCTTTAAGTTCCTTTAACGTGTTCCTTTAACGTGTTCCTTTAGCGTGTTCCTTTAGCGTGTTCCTTTAATGGCATGTTAGAAAATGCGCTTATGACTATTCAAACAACTGCTCTACAAGTATCCCGTACTGAAAAATGCCATGTAACTCTGCACCATCAGACATGTAGATTGTACCCTTACCACTAATGTTGCCATTATCAAATTCGCCCTCATAACGCCAACCCTGATTTGAACTATAAGTTCCTTGACCATGAGGCAATGAGTGACTAAACTGCCCATCGTAGGCGCCAAGGTTGTCGCGGTACCTGCCTAAACCAAAAAGGTAACCAGAAGTAAACTCGCCACTGATACTCCAAGAAGCATCTGCGCCAATATATTCGCCCATACCATTAAAGCCTTCGTCGCCAAGTCTGCCACTATACTTAGCACCACTTTTAAATGTTATTGTTACTGTGTCTATGAAATCACCATTAAGTGCATCAACAGTTCCGGCAAACTCATTTCCCAATGCATCGCTTAAGCTATAGTCTATTGGGTTAGGCGGCACAATAGAAAGGGCAAACACTGCTAGCATGATAGCACATATAGCATAAATCGCTAGCATGAGCTTTGTCTTTGTTATCCCCTTAGTTTCTGTAGTAGCGTTTAAGCGTGAAGTGCGCTTGCCAACATGAAGTTCATTGTCTGGTTTGTATGTCATCATGCCACACCTGCCGATACTGGTCTTGTTCGCGATAACTCTAAGGCCTCTAACACAACCTTGGCATATAGATCTACCGACTCTTGGCTATCGCAATGATAACCATCCGGAGCAAGCCAATCCTCATGCGGCGCAATAGCAGTATCCCAATCGGCGATGGTAACAAAAGGAAATTGCTCAGCCAACTTGCGTAGCTGCTCGCTAAAGTGCGCCATATCGGCATCGCCAATACCATGGGCGGTTACAAAAATTATGCGATGCCCAGGGGCTATCTGTTCACAAAGTTCTAGAGCCGCCGGGTAAGAGTTCGCGTGAACATTGGTTGCCAGAGCCACAATAACATATTCGCCCAGCTGTCCAACTGTTTGCATCTGCAAAATCTGTGGCACACCTGTAGCCATCGCTCGCCCTACTGCCGCATCTATAAAGGCACCGGTCTGTTCCTGAATTTGCGCTGCTGGACGAATTGCCACCGAATCACCAATAAGTGTAACGCTGCCAGCAGCAATTTCGTTAGATCTGCCAGCGCCTATATACAATCCACCGCTGTCGTCATGTAATACATCATGTCTAGACATCATGGCTGCAGCCTGATTAAGCTGGTTGGCATTTAGCACAGCAGTGCCAGTACGTAGCTCGATATCCTGAGAGCTTGCCAAAGGTGCAGTGTAAACTGATACGACCGATACAATAACTAATAGAAAAGAGACTGCAACCGCAATAATGCGTTTCTTGGCACCTAAACGCCAATTTAATAGTTGACTTATAGGACTTAGTTTAAACTTGCTAGCAGAAAAGTAATTCTCGACATATTTATAAGAGAAATGAGCGGCGAAAAACGTTAAGGCGATAGCCAAAAGTGTAAAAATTTGAATTATGATAAATGAAATCACTCCGCCATCGCCTATCTGAGCCGCAAGCTGTCTGCCGGCACCTGCGACAATAATTGCCAGCGGCCAATGAAAAAGGTATGTGCTATATGACGTTTGCGCCAGCCAAGTGAGGACGCGCGGCTCTTTGTGCGATCGCAGCCGAGCTTGCTGTCCGCGACCTACTAAAATTACCGCTGCGCTAAGAAGCGAAGTGAGCAGGATGCCAAAGTTAAATGATGCCGCATTGCTATAGTTATGAAAAATTGCCATGGCGGTTATACCCGCAAGGCTTATTACGGTAATCGCCAACGCCAATTTTGAGTTAATAGATTCCAAGAAATGTACTATCTTAGTCTTAGGATAGCCTGCTAGTATGCCAATAATAGAGCCTATCATTAATGGGTAAATGTGCGATACGGTATTAAAGTAGGCGGCACTAAAATCATTTGTTTGTGGTGCTGCGTTGCCACCTATTTCGGTTATTGCGCCTGATGCGTTTGCTGCATCTAATGCACTTGCAGTGCTGGCTGCATTTGCTGCATCTACTCCACTTGCGCTTATAACGGCGACAATTATCTGCATTAACACATATGATAAGAGCGCGACTGAGATTGATATTACTAGCATAATCTTACGCGAGTATGCTAGCGTCTTGCGTCCGTCTCTAAGTCTGCGCACTGTACGTGGCAAGACTATAAACAAAATTGCTCCCCATAATAGATAATATTGCACTTCTATAGAAAGCGTCCAAGTATGCACAAATAAATGTGGGAGAAGATTGTTGGCATATGATGAGCCGCAGGCAAGTTCGTAAAGATTCGTTGTCCACGATAAGACGGCGGCCGCTTGCTGGGCAATTTGCACGCGAAAATCTGGAGATAAAAGCAGCGAAAGCGGCAGCATGACTAACAACATAACAATGGTAGCAGGCGCCAAACGACGCAGGCGACGCAGATAAAATGCCGCAAGTCCTATGCGACCTTCGCTCATAAACTCGCGAATAAGTAGTGACGTTATTAAAAAGCCAGAGAAAACAAAAAAGACATCGACACCTATAAAGCCACCTGGAAGCACTGCCGGATAAAAGTGGTAAACAAGCACCAACACCACACCAAAAGCACGCATGCACGAAAGCCAGACAAAATGGTTTGCCGTGGGGTTTTGGCTTTTGGGTTCAGGTTTGAGCTCTGGTACATGCTCTTGCGCGCGAACGGGCGTGTGCTCGGGCGTGTGTTCAGATGCGAGCGCGGATCTGTGTCCTGGTTTGTGTCCTGGAGCGTGATCGAGCGCGCGAACGGACGTGTGCTCGGGTGTGTGTCCTGGCGTGTGTTCAGGTTTTGGCCAAGCGTTCGGCTCTAAGTTAAGCACGGATCTGCGCGCTGCCTTATGCTGAAGATCGTATTTGTTGTTGTAGTCTCTGGACATATTGTCCACTGGCACTTCTTTCCTTTCATTAAACTCGTTATTAACTAACTTTGTCGCGCGTTGCCTTGCGTTGTTCTGCGTTACAACTTGCTGCAGTTCGTTTTCTCGCATTACAACTTGTTGCAGTTTGTTACTAAATTGTACTCGTTTCTAAATTCTCTCTTAAATTCATGGCAAATTCGCAGTAACCATTCAGCAACAGCTTGAATTTTACATATTACAATAGTTTATCAAGTATCATAATGTTCGAATGCTTAAATTACGAAGATTTCTTAAACCATTTGTAGGTGGATTATTAGTTGCCATCTGTCTGTTGTTTATTCAGGCAATTTGTGAACTAAATCTTCCCAACCTCATGAGCGACATCGTTAACGTTGGCATCCAGCAAGGTGGTGTTCAGGACGATACGCCGCGTGCCATGTCTAAAGACGGCTACGATTTTATCTATGCGTTTTCGGCAGAAGACGATGCCGCACTGCTAGATGAAAGCTTTGAACTTGTACCTGCTGGCAAAGACAGCAACACCTCTGGCACTGCAGCAGAACTTGCCAAACTTTGGCCAAAAGCTGCGGAAAGCGACATTTATGTGCTTAAACCACAAGTTGCAAAGGATAACGACAAGCTTGCGCAGCTAGATTCGCTCTTTGGCACTACTACATGGACGATTCTTAATACCTTTAAATATCTGGATGACCATGATACCTTAGATGCGCTTGCACAAGCTCAAGCGACACAGGCTCAGTCTCAAGCTCAAGCGACTCAAGCACAGACGCAGGCACAGGCTCAAGCACAAGTGACTCAGACACAGGCGCAAGCTCAAGCGGGACAAGCACAGACACAGGCACAAGCTCAAGCAAGCCGCGACGCACTAGCTTTAGATGACACAAGCATGTCTGAAGAGGAAGACGCTAGCGACGAAACAAGCGGCTTAAGTCAGCTTAAAGACATAGACCTTACCAAGGTTTATAAGCTAACGCCGGTAATTGGCATGTTAGACCCAAGCATAATTAGCGATGCGCGTGCCAGTGCTCAGGATATGGATAACAGCCTACGCGAGCAAAGTGCCACTATGTTAGTAACTGCGCTTTATACCGAGCTAGGAACAGACATGGGTGCTATAGAGGTCGCCTATATTGTACGCATTGGTGCTATCATGCTAGCAGTCACTATTCTTTCCGGACTTGCCACTGTCTTTGTAAGTTTCTTTGGCGCACGCATTGGTGCTGGAGTTGCGCGCAACCTACGCAAAGAGATATTTAAGAAGGTATCAAGTTTCTCCCACACAGAATTCGACCGCTTCTCTACAGCATCTCTTATCACACGCTCCACCAACGATATTTCCATTGTACAGATGCTAGTTACCATGGGAACTCGCTTCCTTTGCTATGCCCCCATCATGGGCATAGGTGGCGTAATTATGGCGCTGCAAAAATCAACCTCTATGAGCTGGATTATTGGCGTGGCAGTTGTCTTTATTATCTGCTTGGCGGCTCTACTTTTGGTAATCGTGATGCCCAAATTTAAGATCATGCAAACGCTCATCGATCGCATTAACCTTGTCTCGCGCGAAAGCCTAAATGGATTGATGGTCATTCGCGCATTCTCGCGCACAGACTTCGAAACTGCCCGCTTTGAAGACGCCAATGCGATTTTAACCAAAACCAATCTTTTCGTAAATCGTGCCATGACATTCATGATGCCGGTGATGATGATTTTCATGAATGGGTTAACTGTTCTAATCATTTGGGTAGGCGCACACCAGGTTGCCGAATCGCAGATGCAAGTAGGCGACATGATGGCCTATATGCAGTATGTAATGATGATTATGATGGCTTTTATGACTATAGTAATGATGTTCGTTTTCATTCCCCGTGCCAGTGTTAGCGCCGGACGCATTAATGAAGTCTTAGAGACCGAGCCTGTAATAAATGACCCCGCCCAGCCGGTTGCAATGCTGCCAGAAATGCGCGGCATTATTCAGTTTGACGACGTCAGTTTTCGCTACAGTGGTGCCCAAAATGATGCCTTAGAGCACATTAGCTTTACAGCAATGCCAGGACAAACCACTGCCTTTATTGGTTCTACGGGTTCCGGAAAAACCAGTATTGTTAATCTTATTATGCGTTTTTACGATGTTACCGCGGGCACCATACGCGTTGGTGGCGTAGACGTACGCAACCTTGCCCAAGCCGAACTGCGCAGTCACATAGGCTATGTACCACAAAAAAGTGCTCTGATGGCAGGTACAATTGCCAGCAATATCGCCTTTGGCAACGAAGCCTTACTAGCAGATTATATGTTTGCTGAAGACAATAATAATAATGTCGAGAAAAACTCTGCCGATTGCAACATTAATGGCGATCACAGCAATGATGCCGCTTGCAATAACAAGGCCAGCCGCAAGAGCGACATTGCTTGCAATAACGCAGCCGATTACAAGAGCGATGACAACCACAACAACGCAGCCGATTACAAGAGTGACGACACACCAAGTAGCGAGCTACAAAAGATTGCCGAAGTTGCCCAGGCACTAGGCTTTATTAACGAGAAGGAAGATGGCTTTAATTTTGCTATCGCCCAAGGCGGCAGCAATGTCTCTGGTGGACAGCGACAACGACTTTCTATTGCGCGTGCTTTGGCGCTGCATCCAGACATTTATCTTTTTGATGATAGTTTTTCTGCCCTAGACTTTAGCACCGATGCCGCCTTGCGCAAGGCATTGCGTTCATATACAGGAGATTCAACAATGATAGTTGTTGCCCAACGCGTTAGCACAATCATGGATGCCGACCAAATTCTGGTTGTAGATGATGGTTGTATAGTTGGTAGAGGCACACACAATGAACTCATTAATAACTGCCCAGCCTACCGCGAAATCGCTTCTTCACAGGGGGTGATTGACGATGAGTAAAGAAGTTAGAGCAGAACAACTTCGTGCGGCACAAAAAGCAAAGGCAGGTGCTAGTCGACGCGGCAGGCAGGGCGGTTTTGGAGGACCCGGCTCGCCAGGAGCCATGATGCGTGGCGATAAACCCAAGGACTTTAAGGGCACCTTAAAAAAGCTTCTGCGTTATTTAGGTTCGCACAAAATTGCTATTGTCATAGTAATGTTATTTGCTATTGCTAGTACTGTCTTTTCTATTTTAGGTCCTAAAATTCTTGGCGAGGCAACAACTACACTTTTTGAGGGCATCGTAGGACAGGTTGCCGGCACCGGTAGCGGGCCAGACTTTGGTGCCATTGCCGGCATTTTACTTACAACACTTGGGCTTTATGTAATTA